>JAKAGC010000134.1 GCA_021817755.1 Acidobacteriota bacterium
ATCTTTTCTTCGGAGAACATGGAGGCAAATTTATTGGGAATAACAAATATTTCTTTCTTTATATTAAAGGTAAAATAGATGCTCCTATTTACTGGGTCGCAGAAGACCCTTCCACAATAGACGAACTTATTGACGCCCATATTCCCGTTCTCGATTTTAAAGATAAAAATTTCCATTCATATTTATATCGTGCCGCTTTTTTCTATTTCGATAATATGACCTGGCAGCGCAGTTATCCCTGGCTTCGATTCTTTAAAGCCAAAATAATACATATGTCGCATGGAGTCGGGCTCAAGGTCACTGAAAAAATGCTTATTCCCAATGAATTCATGAACGCTCTTTCCCAGAATGAAAAAAAACGAATAGATAATAAAATCTTTAAAAATGATCTCCTCATTTCAACTTCTCCATTCTATGCCCAGAATGTTTCCGCCCCTGCATACAGTACTCCCTTAGACCGTATTACATGTTCCGGTTATCCTAAAAATGATGTTTTTTATAGTGATATTGAAGGTGAATTACTCTTTAGTGATTTTACAGTCATCCAAAAAATCGATCAATTGAAATCCGATAATTATAAAGTAATTGTTTATGCACCCACTTTCCGGGATATGGATTCCCGGTTTCATCATGCCCCCGTGATCGATTATCCTCTTTTCGACCAATATCTCCGGCAAAATCGGATGGTTCTTGTAATTAAGGGGCATACCACTCTTTCAGGTGTCAGGCATACCCATCATCCCGAACCCTTTTCCAATATAATGTTTTATAGGAATGATCGGGATGGTTACCCATTGCTTAAACGTACTGATTTACTGATTACCGATTATTCATCCATATATATGGATTTCTTGCATTGCAAGCAGCCCGTCATATTTTTTACTTATGATTATGATGAGTATATTGCCAAACATAGAGATATCCAGTTTGATTACAATCAAATGACACCCGGCCCCAAAGCTCCGGATTATCATTCATTGATTCAATGGATTACCCGTTTTCTTGTAGATAAAGAAGATCAATTTGTAGATGCACGGCAAAAAATATCGGACCTCGCATACACATATCATGATGGGCTCTCATCCCAACGAATTTTTCAGAAGATTAAAGAAATGTAAAAAGGAGGAAACACCATTGAAAAGTTGTCTGATTATTGCAGCAGGAATGGGCACTCGGCTTTCCGGTGTCGGCGACTCCAAACCTCTCATTACTCTCTTAGGAAAACCTCTGATTGTAAGAGTTATTGAAACTGTCCGTAAAGCAGGAATTACTCATTTCTGCGTTGTGACAGGTTTTAACCGGGAAAAAGTCGAATCTGCGTTGAATGTAGTTAAAGAGGAACTCCATATTACCGTGGATTTCGTCTTCAATCCCGAATGGGAAAAACAGAATGGGATTTCTGTTTTGAAAAGTAATGAAGTATTGCATGATTCATTTCTCCTCGTAATGACCGATCATATGTTTGATCCTCAAATCCTGGAAAAGATAAAAAGTACCCCAATGGGTAATCACGCTGTTAAGTTGGCTATTGATACCCGGTTGGTAAACAATCCTTATGTAGATATCGATGATGTAACAAAAGTCTTGATGAATCCTGTAAATAATAATATAATGGATATCGGTAAAACCATTACCCATTATAATGCATATGATACAGGTATTTTTCGTTGTACTCCAGCCTTATATGATGCCCTTGAAGAGAGCATCAAGAAAGGAGATTCCTCGCTTTCAGGTGGAATGAGAATGCTTTCCGCCCGTGGGCAGGCAGGTGTTATGGATATTGGTGATCTATTCTGGATCGATGTTGATAATGAAGAAATGCTTCGCAAAGCCGAAGTAATATTATCCAATTAGAAGAATAAATGATTAATGATTCCGATATATCGCATACGCAGAGTTTTTGGCAGGTTGGGCTCCATCCTGTGTTCTCTTGCGGAGTGTGTGATAATGAAAGAACAAGGAGGAAATTATGAAAGAAATATTGCGCGGTAAAGATATCCGCCCCGCTAAAGGAAAATTAGGTGTTTTGATCCCCGGTATCGGTGCAGTTACAACCACTCTGTTGGCAGGTGTATTATCTGCCCGGAAAGGACTTGCACGTCCTCTCGGTTCTGTAACACAGATGGGAAAAATCCGGCTTGGAAAGCGTACGGAAAACCGGATGATTCCTGTTAAGGAGTTAGTACCTATTGCCGATTTGAATGATATCGTTTTCGGCGGTTGGGATATTTTTACCGATTCCGCTTACCAGGCAGCGATGAAAGCTCAGGTCCTGGATCCCCGGCATATCGACCCCGTAAAGGATGAATTAAGCAGTATTGTCCCTATGACTGCTGTTTTTGATAAGAATTATGTAAAAAAATTGGACGGGGAAAATGTAAAGAAAGGCAAGAATAAAATGGACCTTGCCGAGCAATTGATGAAGGATATTGAAAATTTTAAAAAGCTTCACAACATCGACCGCGTTGTAATGTGTTGGGCCGGTTCTACAGAGGCTTATCATCAATCCACTAAGATTCATTCCGATATCAAACAATTCGAAGAAGCCATGAAGAATAATGATCCTGCTGTTACTCCCAGCCAGGTTTATGCTTATGCTGCTTTAAAGATGAAGATTCCTTATATCAATGGTGCTCCTCATCTCACCACCGATTGTCCCGCTTTATTGGATCTTGCCAATGAAAATAATGTTCCTGTGTGTGGAAAGGATTTTAAAACAGGGCAAACCCTCATGAAAACCATTCTTGCTCCCGGGTTCCAGGCAAGGTTACTCGGTGTTTCCGGTTGGTTCTCTACCAATATCCTTGGAAACCGTGATGGTGAAGTCTTAGATGATCCCGAATCCTTCAAGTCCAAAGAAGTATCCAAACTCGGTGTTCTCGATACAATTTTGAAACCCGATGTTTACCCTGAATTGTACAAGAATCTTTATCACAAAATCCGTATTAATTATTATCCTCCTCGTGGAGATAATAAAGAATCCTGGGATAATATCGATATCTTTGGTTGGATGGATTATCCCATGCAGATTAAGATTAACTTCTTATGCCGTGATTCTATTCTTGCTGCTCCCGTCATGTTGGATTTGATTTTATTTACTGACCTTGCTCAGCGAGCCGGCATGCATGGTATCCAGGAATGGCTCTCATTTTATTTCAAGAGTCCTATGGTTAAAGAAGGGCTTTATCCTGAAAACGATTTATTTGTTCAGCGCGATAAAATGGAAAACACACTTCGTTATATGGCGAAGGAAGAGTTGATTCATCATACAGGTCTCGATTATTATTACGACGTAGAAGAAAAGTAATCGAATAAAGATATCCTCATAGGATATCTAAAATAAAAGGTGTGAATGAAATTTCATTACCTAATTGTTGGAGCAGGACTTGCCGGTTGTACATTGGCTGAACGTCTCGCCAATGAGTCGGACCGGAAAGTCCTGCTGGTGGAAAAAAGGGATCATATCGGAGGGCATTGTACCGACAGGTATAATGATGATGGAATACTTGTACAAATATATGGTCCCCATATATTCCATACTCGAATTCAGACAGTATGGGAGTATTTAAACCGTTTCACTTCTTTTAATTCCTATGTTCATCGTGTTTTATCCGCTGTTAGAGAAGGTTTGAACGTATATTTCCCATTAAATCTTGAAACCATGGAGAAGATTACAGGGAAGAGTTTTTCTCCTGAATCGTTAAATGCTTATTTTGAAGAGAAGCGCGTAAAGATTGATGAGAAGGATATAAAGAATTCCAGGGATGTTGTAATTTCGCAAGTAGGGGAGGAGTTATACGAGCTCTTCATAAAGAATTACAGTAAGAAGCAGTGGGGGTTGTATCCGGAGGAATTGGATCCCCAGGTTTTACGGCGTATACCCGTTCGGTATAACCGGGATACCCGTTATTTTGATGATCCCTGGCAGGGAATACCTTCTCATGGTTATTTTAGAATATTTGAAAATATGGTTAAGCATAAAAATATTCACATTCTTTTGCAAACCGATTATAAAGACATCATTTCTCAAGTAACTTTTGATAAGCTAATATATACCGGTCCTATCGATTATTTTTTCGATTATGTATATGGGCGGTTACCTTATCGTACCATGGTATTTAATTTTCAAACCCTTGATATGGAGTATTTTCAGGAAGCAGCTGTCGTTAATTATCCCAATTTTAATAATTACACTCGGATAACCGAGTTCAAGCATTTTTATTTGCAGCAGCATCCTCGGACCACCATTTGTTATGAATATTCAACTGGAGAAGGTGAGCCCTATTATCCCATACCCACTTCAGAGAGCCGTATTATTTACGAAAAATACAAAGCTCAGGCTGCAAAGTTAAAGAATACCTATTTTGTAGGTAGGTTAGCAGAGTACCGGTACATTAATATGGACCAGGCAGTAAACAGTGCATTGGAATTATTCCACAAATTGCACAGTCTTTCATAAAATCCAAAATTATTCTTGAAATAAAACTCTGCTGTTGTTAAAATAGGGTCACAACTTAACTCTTATAAACAATGGTGTTTCATAATTGCATTTAAAAATTATAAATAACCACTCTCAGAGTATTGTATATTAAAAGTTTTGGTGGGGTCCAGGGGCCGGTTTTTCAAAACCAGCCCCTGGTCGTTAAGAAAAAGTCAGCAATGGAGGTTTTGTATGGCCGATCAAAAAGCAGAAAGTAACCAGAAAGGTAAAACAAGAGATGAAATATTAAAATCCCCCATGAAGTCCTCTTTAATTGAATCATTATATGACGCGCAAGTCATTGATGCTCATGTAAGGGATGAAGCAATATCATATGTACAGCCCTCTTTGAATTGGCGTTATTGGATTGACAAATTTCTTTTATTTTTAGGCGCTGCACTTGTATTGGCAGGTATAATATTCTTTTTTGCTTTTAATTGGGAGAAGATGGCCCGTTCTGTAAAATTTGGAATTATAGAAGCTGGAATTATTGCGTGTATAGCTGCTGTATTTATAATTGGCAGGCAGACTTTAACCGGGAAAGTATTTTTGTTTTGTGCATCTGTACTAATCGGAGTATTTCTTGCTGTATTTGGTCAGATTTACCAGACCGGTGCCGATTCATATGAAATGTTTTTAGCTTGGGCTTTACTTATTTTCGGTTGGGTTGTCATCTCCAAATTTGCGCCTTTGTGGTTATTCTGGCTCGCCATAGTGAACATCTGTATCGGTTTATATTGGAATCAAATATTGATTCCCGGTTTGAAAGCATACGATGATGTTATGTGGCTTGTGCTTTCCTTAATCGATATCATTGCTCTCGTATTATATTTTCTTGGAAGGTATCGAGATATTGAGTGGTTGAAAACCGATTGGTATTACAGGCTGATATACGGGTTTATTTTGTATTATCTTAGTGCAGGAGCCATTCAATATATTGTAAATGAGCTTCATTCTTCTGTATTTCTTTTACTCATGTTTGTTGTTTTTGGCTTAATCAGTGTATGGTTTTTCCGGTTTAAAGTTCCCGATATTGTCGCGTTAACCCTAGCTGGATTTTCTTTTTGTGTCATACTTTTAACGCAGATAGGGTATTATTTTTTTAAAGGGAATCATGCCCAGTGGATAGAATCCCTGCTCGCATTTTTATTTGGCCTTGTTGTGATCGCTGTATGTTCTCTTGTCATTTATGTGCTTCTCAAGATATCCAGGAGCATTGAAAAAGAGAGTAGCCGGAGGGAAGCATGAAATTTGAAAATTTAAAATCTGTTTTTCATTCCATTTATCCTGTGTATCCCATTAAAGAGGTTCTTGAGTATTTACGAGGGGAAGGTTCTATCGATGCTAATGGAGAGGAAAAAGTAATTGATTTTTTTCAAACCAATCCTCAAGTCATTTCCAAAATGTCTTTTCCCTGGTACATTAATTTAATTGTTGTAATTGGCGCATGGGTAGCCGCCGGATTTTTTATCAGTGCGCTTTCAATTGCCCGTTTTATTGTTTGGGATTCTTCTGAATCCATGCTTCCCTGGGGTGGGGTGTTAATTATAGCTGCTGTTCTCCTTTATTATTATTTATCTCGTAAGCAGAAAGCTCGAAAAGAAGCCTATGGAATTCAGCAGGTTTTTCTTTCACAGATTGCCCTTGTTTTCAGTGTAGCCGGTCATTTTCTTGTTTTATTCGGAGTTGCAAGGCCTTATCATAGTATAACCAGTTCTGTTTTTGTGGTGTTTCTTACTTCCGGAGTTTTGTGTATCCTCTTATATCCTCTTGTACGAAATTTCCTTCATCGTTTTTTATCCTGTTTATTATTTGGTGTCATGGCGTTTACATGGATACTTGAGCACAAGTACACCCATCATTGGCTTCATCTTCTTATTTTGGTTTACCTCTCAGTGCTTTTTATAACCCTTGGGTATTTTTCTCCCTGGAAACCACGAAAAAAAGATGTTCAACCCATTACATATGCAGTAATTTTAACGTTGCTCGTATTGCTTCTTGTCGTCCAGTTTCCCGAAGCTGTTATTCAAACCCCTTGGTATCCATCCAATATTATTATGGCTCTCGTTTTAATATCATTAAGTCTTCGAATTGCCCGGGAAAATCATATAAAGCTCTCATTAAAAGGTCCTGTGATTGTTGGATTGCTTGGGGTTCTGTGTTTGATCGTATTATCCACTCCCGGACTCATCGCATCTGTTATATTATCTGTATTTGCTTTTCATGAGCGTAATAATATCTTGAAAGCAGCCGGGTTGTTATTTTTCATTCTATTTGTATATATGTTTTATTATAATATGAATATTACGCTCGATGTCAAATCAGGGATTATGGCTGGAACCGGTTTAGTGCTCATCGGGTTCAGGCAATACTTGAAACGGTGTTCTTTTGAAGTGGAAGACACAGCTCCACATATAGAACAGTAGAGGAGAGCAATTATGAATACCAATACCCATAAATCAAAAAAATCCAACATTACAGCCATTATTTTTATTATCTTAACTGCCCTTATACTCGTTATTTTGAATGGAATGATATATCAAAAGGAATCAATTCTAAAGAATGGAAAAACCCTATTATTAGAGCTTGCACCCATCGATCCCAGGTCGTTGATGCAGGGAGATTACTTGCTGCTTCGTTATAAGATTTCAGATGAAGCATACCCCCAGTGCAATAAAGAAGGTTCTGTAAAAGGGAAACTCGTTCTCAAATTTGATGAAAAAGGTGTTGCTACATATATAAGAATCTTTAAAGGTGAGCCCCTTGCAGACCGGGAAATATTATTGAATTATCATCTTGTAAAGTATCATTGGGGATTTGGGATGTTGCGGCTCGGTGCTGAGAATTTTTTCTTCCAGGAAGGGCAGGCATCCAGGTATTTTCATGTAAAGTATGGCGTGTTAAAAGTCGGTTCCAATGGAGAAAGTGTATTGGTAGGGGTGCAGCCTATAGATAAATGAGCCATCTATTAATGTAAAATCCAAACATATCTGTGTTCTATGAATCCAGGGATTACATTGAGGGTACCCGAAGTAATAAAAATAAATATTGCGGAAACCCGCTTTTTTATGTAAAATATCATTTCAAATTTAATCTAAAAAAAAGCAGGACAAAAACATGTTGACAATGATTCCATTTATTACAATTGTATTGTTTGTGTTGGCGTATGTTTGGTATGGAAGGTTTCTTAATAAGCGATACGGCATAGATAGCAGTCGCCCCACTCCCAGTCATACTGATTATGACGGAGTAGATCGTGTTCCTGCTCATCCTGCTGTTTTGCTTGGGCATCATTTTTCATCCATTGCTGGCGCAGGGCCCATTGTCGGACCCATAATTGCTGCTTTGGCTTTCGGATGGCTTCCCGCATTATTATGGATTGTTTTAGGAGCCATCTTTATCGGTGGTGTTCATGATTATTCTGCCCTCATTGCTTCCATTCGTCATAAAGCCCGTTCCATTGCTGAGGTAGCTAAAGAGTATATGTCTCCTCTTGCATATAAACTACTATTATTATTTATCTGGTTAACCCTTGTTTACGTATTAACAGTATTTATTGATCTCACTATATCCACATTTGTTCAGGATGGCGGAGTCGCTACGTCTTCTGTTTTATTTATAATTCTCGCAATTGGGTTTGGGATATTCGTTTATCGTATGAAGATTCCTGTTTTGTGGGCATCTTTGATATTTGTACCCCTGGTATTCTTGGCTGTTTGGTTAGGTCAGGTAATACCCCTCGATATTTCTAAAATTGCTTTTATTAATGGTTTTGGTGCAGCCAAAGTTTGGGATATAATCCTTGTTATTTATTGTTTTGCAGCCTCTACTTTACCCGTTTGGATACTCCTTCAACCCAGGGATTATCTTTCTTCTTATTTATTATATGCATCTGTTTTCGGTGGATTTGTTGGAATATTGCTCGGAGATTTTTCACTTCATTATCCCGCATTTAAAACCTGGTCCGATCCCGTATTAGGTGCGATAT
>JAKAGC010000135.1 GCA_021817755.1 Acidobacteriota bacterium
ATGTTGTGTGTCTATAGCGGATGGAATAGGAGGGGGGACTTCATTGGTGGGAACTGGGGGTGGAGAATCGTTGAATTGGGATAAAGGCGTATTAAATGCGGTTAGGGCGGCAGCGGAAGTAGCGAGCAATCCTTTTAGTTAATTCTTTCTCTATTGTGGGATTTCATTATTTTTTAGACAAAGGGGAATGATTTTGGATGCGTATGTTCGTTCGAGCGTCATGTCTATTTTTAAAGCTATGTTACAAACTTCATTGATTATTCCAGGAGGAGAAAACTCATTTACTTCGGTTATTGCTTCTTCAAGGAATTTTTCGGCGACTTTTGATTCTCCCTTCTCTATTAATGCTTCGGCGAATTTAATTTTATTTTGGAGTGACGTTGTAGCGGTTGGAATTTGCTCTTTCACATTGTTATAATGGAAAATAGCGAGGTCGATCGATCCATTACGAACCTCTCGATCTACAAGACGCAAAACATAGGGGTAAACATCTTTTTCTTGATTGATGCGAACGCTTAAAGTCCATAATGCTTCGACATTATCCTGGTAAGTAGAATCTTTTTTAACGGTTGCCATCAACAAATTGAAAGCACCTACTTCATCTCCTTTTTCAATTAGTGCCAGTGCTTCCTGGTTGGCTTTATAATTTTGATCGACATAGGATGTTTTTGCTGCTACAGCAGGATCGACAAATTTTTTCTCATAATTAAGGAATTTGATAATAAGAGCAACGACAATACCGAAAATAAACCCCCAGATGTGCGCCCAATGAGCAACACCTCCGCCTTGACCGGAAGGGTTGATGATATCGGTAGCTTTTGCGTTTACAAATTCATTCAACACCCAGAGGGGAAGCATCATCCATGCAGGAGCAAAAAAGGTCCCTCTCAAAAAAAAGAATATCCAATATGCAAACCGGATACGGACATACCAGAATCGGACGAGGAATGCTCCCATAACGCCTGCAATGGCACCTGAAGCACCTATTAATGGACCTGCAAATTTGGGAAAATGAAATGCATACATGGCGGCAGAGAACATCCCGGCTGAAAGATAAAAAAGTGAAAATACGATTTTTCCCCATTTATCTTCAATAAATGGACCGCATAAATAGAACATGAAAAGATTCCCAAGTAAGTGAATCCATCCGCCGTGTAGAAACATGGAAGAAATAAGAGAGGTAAATTTTTTCTTTGCGGGGATATATCCATATTCCATATAAATATTATGTTTTATTGCATTTTTAATCCGGAGGGCTATTTCATCGAGTTTTATTTGTTCTTCCTCCATGACGCTTTCGGGTGGGAGGATATCGGCGTACTTTTCTTGTAAGTCCTGTATTTCATTTGCAGCGGTTTCATTATCATTAGCTTCTTCGTTTGCCTGCTCGGACTCTCCTTCCTGTCTCTGCCCGTTAGGATCGTTCAAATTAAGCATCTTTTTTAATTCGGAATCGATGGTTAAATAAGGATGCTGGGTGTAAAACATGTAATATTCTTGAAAATCTTTTCCAAGGTTTTCTTCGAGGTTGTTAATATTCCGGGAGACATAGATATGAATACCGAAACAAAGTACCATAATGATGATGGATATCCAGGGTAATCTACGTACTTCGTCTCCTTCGTGACTTATTGGGAAAATCATCCTGCTGCTCCTGGGTTTAAATTGGGTCTTTAAATTGTTTTTATACCATAGTGGTAAAAAAAATTCAACTTTAAATTAATGGATAATTGAATAATGTTCAGACTTGATTTTATTCTTTTTTATCTTTTCATGGAACTGTTAATTTTAAAAGAATATTTCGTTTGAGAAAGTATTAGAAATGAATGCGATAATCGGAATCTTCTTGAAGTTAAGGTGAGAAGGTTGTTTCTCTTTTTATCGGGATTCTGAAGAATGGATATATGAATTTTTAAAGAATTATTGTAACTATTTTTTGGATTTCTGCTGCATTATTTTTAAAAGCGCACTGGTAATTGAATTTTGGAATATTGAAATTAAATATTTCAAATGTTATAATTCGGTTATGAAAAATTTACCAATCGGCATCCAGACATTCTCAAAATTGATTGAGGGTGATTATTTATACATAGACAAAACACAACTAATTTCCGACTTGATTTCAGAGGGTGGGGGATATTTTTTTTTGTCGCGTCCTCGCCGGTTTGGGAAATCATTACTAATTACAACTCTTGCAGAAATTTTTAAAGGAAAGAAAGAACTTTTCACAGGGCTCTGGATTTATGATAAGATTGGATGGGATTCATATCCTGTGATTCACATGGATTTTTCTACAATAGACTATGAATCTCCTGATCGGTTAAAAGAATCGATAAAACGGTTTCTCGACGATACTGCTTCATCATTTGGAATGGCTTTGGATAAAAAGGGTAGTTTTAAAGAGAATTTCGTTGAATTAATTAAAAAACTGGGTTCTGAAAAAGGTGTTGTCATACTTATAGATGAATATGATAAACCGCTGATTGATTTCCTTGAATCAGGAAAAATTGATACAGCAAAAGAAATCAGGTTGGTTTTAAAGAATTTCTATAGTGCTATAAAGGGATCGGACGCTTATCTGCGGTTTGTTTTTATTACTGGAGTGTCTAAGTTTTCAAAAGTTTCTGTGTTTTCGGATTTAAATAATTTAATGGATATAACGCTTTCGGAAAAATACTCAACTTTGTTGGGGTATACTGAGATAGAACTTTTGAATTATTTTTCACCTTATATGGATGTAATGAAAGAGAAATTGGGAATAGATGGGGGGGCTTTAAGAGAAAAAATTCGAGAGTGGTATAATGGATACTCTTGGGATGGAGAAAATTTTGTTTACAACCCATTTTCTATTTTAAATTTGTTTAATGTGAAGGGATTTGAGAATTTTTGGTTTTCTACCGGAACACCGGGTTTTCTGATCGATTTAGTAAAACCTATGCAAAGTGAAGTGATCGAGTTTGAAAATATGGGGGTTCAGAGTTATATCTTTGACACCTTTGATTTTGATAACCTGGAAATAGCGGCTTTATTATTTCAAACAGGATACTTGACGATAAAAAAAATCATTATTAATGAGAATACTCTTTCGAAAACATTTTATTTATCATATCCAAATAGGGAGGTGCGGCAGTCGTTTTTGTCTCATCTCTTCGGAACAGTGACAGAAAAGGATTTAAGAACGAGTTCCCGCATTCTTGAAAAGGTAAACAGATATGTGGAAAGGGATGATATAGATGGATTCATAAGGGAAATTGAATCTTTATTTGCATCGATACCTTATCAAATTTTTATTGAAAATAAGGAAGCCTATTATCACACAGTAATTTATTTATTATTGAGATTAAACGGGGGAGTGGTTAAGTGTGAAGAAGCAACAAATACGGGGCGTATCGATGGAGTATTGGAAACAAAGAATAAGATTTATATCATGGAATTCAAGATGGGAAAAGCACTGGAAGCAATGGATCAGATTAAAAGAAAGAAGTATTTTGAAAAATATTTGGGAATGGGAAAGGAGATTATACTTATAGGGATTGGGTTCAGCGAGGAAAAAAGAAATGTGGGTGATTACCTTGTGGAAACAATGTCCGTTTGATCTATAGATAGTAAGATGATTTGGGGGTTATTATAGCTTTCTGAGATTCGGTTCCTACTTTAAATAGCGAGCCTTTTTTCTCATAAAATAATTATTCCTTAAGAAATTTCCTTTCTTCTTACTCTGAAAAGTATTATTCCTGCAAAAATTTCCATTCCTGATGCTCTTGAAACCTTTCTGCTTACAAAAATTTTCATTCCTGTTGCTCTTACAAACGTTATTGGAGTAGAAATTTCCTTTCTTCTTGCTCTGAAAACGATTCTTTTTGTAAATATTTCTTTTTGGGCGGTATAAATTTTTATTGGAGGAGGATAATTTCGTATTTATTTGATTTACACTTCAAGGGTAGTGGTGAGATTCGAGAATTGAACGATGAAAAACTCTTTTTCTTTTTTAAAATATGAAATTTGATTAAGACTGATTGTGGGTGATAATTAAAATGTAAATTGGGTTTAAAGTAGAATGAATTTGTATTTGGGAAAAATAGACGATTTATTGATGAAGATTGTAACTAACGATAGCTGTACACTTTGGAAATGGTATACTTGAGTAAAAAAGGAGGGGAATAGATTTAGTGAAATTTAATAAAAAAAATTTTTCTATATACTTGAAATTGGTTTTTTATTATGAAATAATATTTTCTACAGGTTGAGACGCACGCGGCCTCCAGGGTTGGAGGAAAATTGGGAGAGCTTCTCAAATATCTATCGCAAAGGGGTCGTTAAGCGATAAAAGGAGTAATTCATGCGACTAAAGATGACTTTCCGGTTAAAAAAACCGGAACTCGATATCGAATACCGCAGGATGTTTCTATCATTACTAAAGAATGCATTCCAGCAAGCTTCACAGGAAGTTTTCGACAGATTATACGGGAATGGAACGGCAATGAAACCGTTTACGTTTGGTGTTTTCTTAACAAAACCTCAATTCAAAGATAGTATAATTTTACTGGATTCACCCGATATAACATTGAATTTTTCTACACCTCTGACGGAATTGGGTATCTATTTTTACAATTCAATGATCGGGAGGGCGCGTCGATTTGAGGGATATCCGTTGAGTAATGGAAACGATATGATTTTAACGCGTGTAGCGTTAATAGAAGAGAAACAGGTAACGGGGAATGAGGCTGTTTTTAGGACACTTTCTCCGTTTCTTATCCGGATTCATAATAAAGAGACGAATGAGGATGGGTATTTAGCAAAGCAGGATGAATGGTTTGGTAGGGAAATTGAAACCAATTGCGGGGTTATGTTAAAGGAATTGACGGGAAAAGAAGATTCTGTTCAGTTTACACCTGTAGCTATGGGTAATTCGATTCCGATACGGCATTTTGGGATATTGGTAGAGGGTAATACAGGGATATTCAAGTTAACGGGGAATCGGGAGATGCTGGAATTTATCTACAAAGCGGGTATGGGTTCGCGTCGTTCCGAGGGCTTCGGGATGCTCGATATTGTGTCATAATGAGTGAGGATGCCTATGAATGAAACCAACGGAAACGAAAATATGATTAAATTAGAAATCAAGGATTGGCTTTATAATGCGGGGTTAATCGGATTATACCGAATTTTGAAACATGCTGAAAAAGAAGTTTATGCGAAGGATAATTATATAGAATTCGATCTTTCGTGTTTGGATAATTTCGAAAAAATGTACTTTGCTTATTTTTCAGATACTTATGGAAAAGAGGGTTTGTGGTACAAGCTGACGTCATTTCTTAAAGGGGTGGGCTTTCCTTCGAATCAAGAGGGTCTGGATGAAGAGAAAATTAAAACCTTTGTAAAAGAATTTGATAAAGAGCTGGTAAAAGCGTCATATATGACAGCTTACGAAATAGCGGGCCAGGAAAAAGACTTGATTAAAAACCAGCTAAAAATTATCAAGGATAAATCTTCTTCTATTGAAGAGAAACGGGCAAAAATATCCGAAATATACGGGTTCTTTATCGACAATGGGTCGGTTATTGGGGCAAAGTTCGTCAGCTATGCTATTATTCACTTCTATTGGTCTGGGAAAAGTTTTCTTAACAAACAATTGGTAAAAGAAAATATGTTCGATCTTTACAAAAAAGACTTTGTGGAACCTACAATTGCTTTTGTTCAATCGGAAGAAAAGAAATCCCCATTTGGTCACTGTTCAGTATGTAACCGTGTTCTGAATAAAAAAACCGATGGAAACGAAGGGTTATCATGGTTAAATATGGACCTTGACAGTGCCCGGAAGACTTCGGTATATTGGAACCATCAACCGTCATTAATTGTATGCCCTCTTTGTTATATGGTGTATACATGTGTTCCTGCGGGGTTTGTCACCTTTAAACGGAAGGGAATATTTATAAATGAAAACAGTGAAATCCGGAATCTGATTAACATGAATAACCTTCTTATCTCGAGGATGGATGATATAAAAAACCTGGAAGAAGGTGAAGAATATACGTACTTCCATATTATTAATTTAATCCGTGAAATGAGAGAAAAGCATCTTAAAAAAGAACTGGATAATATTCAGGTGGTTAAATATGACAATGATGCGGGATACAGTTTCAATATTCTATCGAGGGAATTGCTCCGGGTTATCGATAAGTCTCATAATGAGTTGCATATGCTCACGGAACGTTATATCAAAACGGATGACAGAAGATATCTCAACCTATACAAAGAAGTCATAGACCGGTTATATAAGAATATGGATTTGTATCCCATCATCAGTTATTTGCTGGGTGATGGGCTGCGTAAAAAATCAAAAACAGGTAATGCTGACCTTGTGTTTAAGATAAATTTGAATTTTATAGGAGGAAATATGGTGGATAGTAACAACGCGATATGGGATAAGAAGATACTCGCTATGAAACAGATTGGCTTAAGTTTAAAAAAAGGATATGGGGATGAACCGAATAAAATCCAGGGGATTGCTTACAGGTTGCTCAATAACCTGAAAACAAAAAATATCAATGGGTTTATGGATGTGCTCATCAATTGCCACATGCACATCCGGAAAGAAGTACCAACCCTGTTCGTGGAATGTATCGATGACGTCGAACGTTTCCAGGCGTTGGGGTATGCTTTTTTAATCGGTTTTATGGGAGAAGAATACATCCCGAAAACAAAGAAAGAAAATATGGATTCAACAGGAGAAATGGCAAATGAAAAGTAAGGGTTTAACAATTACAATGGTATTTGAGGCGGAAAGCGCTAATTATGGAGAAGGTGTGGGCAATGTCACTTCATTGAAAAAAATCAGTCGTGGGAACGGCGAGAGTTATTCTTATATTTCACGTCAAGCAATGCGATACAATTTGGTGAATCAAATGGTGGAACTGGCAGGCCTGGATAATCTGGAAGGTTTTAAATTAACGCCGGTGACTCATGAGGGTACAGTTCAATTCAGCCCGGATGCTTCTATAAAGGATTACTTTGAAATCGATCTCTTCGGTTACATGAAAACCAAAGGAGGAGAGGGTGCTGCGACCCGTTCGGCGGTTGCGAGACTCTCCAATGCTGCGGCGCTGGAAACGTTTAATGGTGATCTGGATTTTCTTACTAATAAAGGGCTCTTCGACCGGCTCGCGGAAAAAAATAAAATTAAACCGAAAAAAACAGACGACGAGGAAACGGAAGAGATCAAAGGAGGTAATATTGCTCAAAGTGAAATCCACAAAAGCTTTTATGTCTATACACTTACTGTGGACCTGGATAAAGTGGGAATCGATGGGGATAATACGAAAAAAATGGAGATTGCAAACTCCGAAAAGTATAACCGTGTCAACCTGCTTTTAAAAGCGGTCAACTTCCTGTACCGGGATATCAAAGGAAGGCGGGAAAACCTCTCTCCTCTCTTTGCTGTGGGGGGTGTGTATGATATCAAAAACCCATTCTTTATGAATGCGATTAAATTGAAAGATCATAAATTACTGGTCAACCGGATTAAGGATATTATGGATAAATACGGGATTATCTCGGAGAATACGGTTACGGGGTATGTTGAGAATACTTTCGATAATGACAATGAAATAAAAAAACTGGAACCGGTATCGATCAAAACGTTTTTCGAGACGATTAGTAAACGTTTAAGCGATTACTACAATGGATAAAGCAATCAAACTTAAACTTTACCAGGATCTGGTAAATTATAAGACTCCCACGAGCTACCAGTTAAGGGAGAGTTATCCTCTCCCTCCCTATTCAACTGTAATCGGTATGGTTCATAAAGCGTGCGGTTTTGACTGCTATGTCCCGATGTCGGTAAGCATTCAGGGGGGGTATTTCTCGAAAGTCAACAATTTTCAAAAACTCTATTACTTCCACCCATCGAACAAGTTCGATGCCACACGGCACCAATTGCATGTGGAAAGCTCTAAACTGGAAAGGAAAATAGGTATCAGCCATGGACCTGCGATAATTGAACTGCTTGTGGATGTGCACCTGACGATTCACATTAAACCGTTACAAGAGGGTAGATTCGATGAAATCATGGAAAAATTAAGCGATCCGGTGGAATATATCTCGTTGGGACGTAGAGAAGACCTTGCATATGTGGAAGAAATCAAAAGTGTGGATCTGATTCAAAAAGAGTTTGACACTGACACGGTCATCCCTGCTAATTGTTATATCCCGATGGAGTTCCGGGAAACGGGGATGATTACGGGCACGATCTATGATCTGAATGTGACCTACAAAGAAGATAAAAATCATTTTCGCGACTGGTACAAACAGCGTGTATTCTATTCGCCCCAGAATACCACTTTCATTCATGCAGGGGAATCGGTTGCCTGTGACTCGGAGGGGGATTTTGTTTTCCTGGTGGAAGGGAAATATTGAGGGATGACGAATTTTTACCTGGCGAAAATGATTTTTATCT
>JAKAGC010000136.1 GCA_021817755.1 Acidobacteriota bacterium
AACGCGCTTTGCCTAACTCCATGAAAAAATTTGTCCCACAGCAAATGCTGCGGGTAGGTCTACCTGTACCATGTTTATCCTCCTATATTTGAAATTTTATTAATGTATCGATACGGTTTTAATTAAAGCATTTTAAAGCATTATCAGATAAAGTACTTTTCGCTTATCATATACACGCAATAACAGATAAAATAATATATTTTTTGAAATATGTTAAGCTTTTTATTCAGCGGCCCGGCTACGGTAAAATCTTTTTCGAATAAATCCTTGCGGAGATTTTCGATAAACTGTTCATCGGAAAGTGTCACATTGATTTCCATGGCATTGCGTAAACTGGAATAATCAAGATTGGATGACCCGATAGTCACCCATTGGTTATCGGTCATCGCAACTTTGGCATGAACATTATGCTTGGTGTAATGATAAAGAAGTATCCCATGATCTTGCAATTTCTTTTTGTAAAATATAAGGTAAAAATATCCTTTATACAATTGTCTTGTAAACCAACTTGTGATTTTGTTGGTTGGAAGAAAGGTCGAAATAAAACGGACATCAGCCCCTCTATTTCGTGCTGCGATGAGTTCATCTATTATCTCCGAATCGGTGAGGTAAAGATTTATTAAATAGGCATATTTAGTGGCTTTTCGAATACTTTCCAGGTACGCCTGCCGGATTTCATTCGGGAATTTCTTAGGGAAACTGGATAGAGTCGTTATTTTAACACCTTCAACACGATCAGCGGCCATGAGAGGAGCAGGAACCGTAAATTCAATATCGGTTGGATCCGGATTAAATAGGTGCCATATTTGCATATATAATATAAAAACATCTTGAACGGTATCACCTTCGATCCTTATTCCGATATCATGAAAAAACCCAAGTGGTGAACATGGCTCAACCAGGAAGTAATCGTTCCCGAAGTTCATCCCACCTAAAAATACCCGCTGTTTATCTACGAGGACAATTTTCCGGTGATCGTAGAATGTTAACGAACGTAATATCTTTTTTCGTTTCCATCTGAGCCAGAAAGAATCTTCCGCTCTTTCTTTTCCTTTTTCACAACGTTTAGCGATTTTGTTTTGAATTTTTAATGATTTAAGTGATATTTTCCGGTTGGATTGGTCATCCAGGTGGAAATGTAACCGGCGTTCCCCTGTTTTTTCATCTTTGGTTTCTTTTACTTCCAGGAGATTCCAGATATCTTTTAACAATTTTGGAAGAGGGAATGTAAATATGAGCTTTACCTTGCTTTTACGGAACATTTCCAGGAGTTTTTGGGACTTATTAAATTCAGATCCTTTTTCGCTAAGGAGAACTCGTACATCAAGACCTTCTTCAGCCTTTTCTATTAATCGTGTTGCGAGTTTTCTGCCTGTTTCATCGTCATAAAACAGGAATACCTCGACATAAATAGATTCTTTTGCAGAATCGATTAACTCCAATATTTTATCAAGAATAGCCAAACCATCTATAAAATATTGAATCGAATTATTATTGGTAGTATGAATGTCTAACAATTTCATATATCCTCCTTTCCAAAAAAAAATTATAACATCTCACATTTTTTTATTCAATTATTTTTTATTTTTTTGAAAAGAAGTCCATGAGACCGATTAAACTTCAAAAATTTAATGTTGGGAAAGTAATTTAATGGCAAATGAATCGATAAGCCGGAGAATAATTCCCCGGTTTATCGATTCATAATGAAGGTAGGGTTCAATGATAAGTAATCTTACTAATCTCCGTGAAGGGGATCGTTTTTTCTTCATTTGTATCGTATAGAGAACCGGTAATGTTTTCCTGGGTTACGAGAATGAATCCCTGTACGGGTTCGCGATCTTTTAAATAGACATCAAAAATCCATTCATCCTCTCTTTGATCGCATTTATTTAATGTTGTGTTCAATACATATACTTCAGTGATATCGGACATATCAAAATCGTAATATTCACAGGTGGCTTCATCCTTGATTTGGGGGGCGAGCCAATGCAGGGTAAATCCGTCATAGTGATATTTTATTACACTGTTATCTTTCATGGTAACCGTTACATAACGTTCCTCCCCACTTAAAGAAGCTGAAAACATTACTAAGAGAGTAACACACATTATTGACAATATAACAAACACGTTTATTGATTTATTACTTGAAATATTCATCTTCATTTTATTCTCCTTTAATATATCCAATCACTCGGTAATAGTGAAGGTAGAGTTACTGATATCGGAAAAAGAAGTTCCTTCTTCTTCGATTTTTATGGCATACCCGGTACCGGCAGGGACGATTCCACCTTTAATGGTACCAATGGTCCATCGAAAAAATACACGGGAGGGATCGATATGTCGGGCAATAATACCAGCGAGAGATCCATCTTTCCATAGACTAATTGTTATTGCTCCTCTAATTCCTGGGGCATTCCACATGATATCCGTGGTGCTTCCTATGGATAGATTTTCTCCACCATCCGGAGAAATAACCGTAAGAACGGATGGATAGGAAATCATAAATGGGCCATTACTGGCTCCAAAAATAGAAGTTCCTTTCTCTTCAATTTTTACCCTGTACCCCACTCCGACAGCAGTACCGCCGATGTAGTTTCCAACCGTCCAATTGTAACTTCCAGCGGCTGGAGAAATATCATCGGCAATAATTCCGAGTTGCACGGCATCTTTCCAGAGTGTTAGCCTTAGATTACCGCTGATATTTGTCGCATTCCAGGTAATATTATAATTTTCACCGGTGTATAACGTTTCACCTGCTCCCGGTGAATTCACGACAATGGCGGGTGAACTGGAAATAGTAAATGATGAATTACTAAAATCATAGTTAACCGTTCCCCGTTCTTCTATTTTTACTTTGTACCCTGAACCTGCCGGAACAGTAGCTCCACCTGCGAGGCGACCGGCAGACCAAACGAAAAAGGTACGATCAGGAGTTAATTTGTTGGCCAGGATACCTACAAAAACATTATCTTTCCAGAGAGTAATCCTTAAATTGTTAGTAACTTTAAAACTTTCCCAAACAACAAATTGAACGGAGCCGATGGTTGCGGTTTCGCCTCCATTGGGGGAAACGATGATCAATGGGGGAGGATCATAAATAGTAAAACCGGCGTCGCTCATATCGGCTGCCCCGGTTCCGGTATCTTCGACAATTATCATATATCCTGAACCGGTTGGGGCTTTTCCTCCGATGTATTCGCCTGTTGGCCAGGCATATGATCCGGGTGAAGGCGGGACATTGTCGGCAATTACACCGATTTGCTGTTTATTTTTCCACAACGTGATTTTAATATTGCCTGTAATATTAGCTGAGGTCCATTGGATATTATAGGTTTTATTGGAGGCAAAATTTTCTCCGCCATTGGGAGATGTGAGAGTAACTCGAGCGGCAGTACTGTCACAACCGACTCCATCGCCTAAACCCGATGCGGTATTGGTAATAATAAGTCTGCGTGTTCCGACTGCAACGGAGCGTGTGGAGCTGGAAGCACAACCGAGAAGGGTGCTGTAATCGGGGGTTCGATCTCTATACCATGTAATACCGTTTACACTGGTCATAATCATGGAACACCCGAAACCATCGGAATTCCCACATGAAATAATATGTCCACCGTCATAATCGAAATCCATAAAATAATTGGTTATAGCATATTTACACTTGGTCCAATTGATACCGTTCAAACTGTAATATGCAACGCTGTATCCATTGGCGCCACCACCTACGATGTACATTCCATTTGTATAAATAGCACCTTTGTTATTGACTCCTGTATCGAGATTGCAGGTGGTCCAATCCAATCCATTACTACTTCTGTAAACACTTCCACCACTGGTTACGGCTATATACAATCCGTTCCCATAGCACATCGCATCGACCTCTTCACCAGTCCACCGGTTGCGGTCCGTCCAGGTAATACCATTTGGGCTGGTCATTAAGCGGCCTAATACTCCAGCGGTAACAAATTGGCTTGATCCATTATATACTAAAGCTACAAGACTGTCTCCTGTAGGAGGATTACGTTGTGTCCATGTAGCTCCGTTTGGACTGGTGTAAATTTGTCCATGAACACCAACCGCAACATATAATCCGGCTCCGTATGTGATTTTGTAAAAATTTTCGGTAGTTCCGGCGGATTGTTGTGTCCAACTCAATCCATCAGTGCTTGTCCAGATTAATCCGGCATCACCGACTGCAACAAATCGTCCGGCAGCGTAAACGGCGTCTCTGAATGTCCCACCTGGTGTCCGGTTAATCTGAACCCAATCGGCGGCCTCCAGAACGCTTGAAAAAAATACCCCCAACACACCTATCATTAATACTGTCAACACGATGATAACGCTTTCTTCGGATAATGATCGCTTCTTCATTTTTATATCTCCTTAATTCCATTATAAAATAATTTTTTTATATTATCAAATTTAATTTTCAACTGGGTTAACAGGGTTATCAATGCCTGGACTTATTTCCTGGAAAATACCAACCGCAAGACAATAAATTCGATATGATATTCGTTTATTCCTATATTTCATCAAGAATATAGTAGAGAATGGAAACTATTTATTAATCGGGATTTCCCGGAAATTTATTGTATATTTTTTTGAGGATTTGTAACTATGGGGTTGTAATTTACGTATAAATATGATATTAAAAGTACTTGAGGATTCTACTAATTTTTATTTTATACATAATCTAGCTACCAATGACAGAAGTAGGAAAAAATCATATGGAACGCCTTTCATATTTATTGGTGTCACGTGTTATCCTATAAAAGGGGGGGATGAACAATGATGAACAATGAAAAACTCCTTTCCGTTATTGTGGCGAATTATAATAATGAGAGCTATCTACGGGAATGTCTGGACAGTATACTTTCCCAGGAATACAAAAATCTGGAAATCGTAATTTGTGATGACTGCTCGACAGATTCCTCCGTAAATATAATCCGGGAATATGAACAATCCAATCCCTCACAGGTAAGGAGTATTATGAATTCTTGCAATAAAGGTGTAGCAGCAACTCGCCATGAGGCGATTTTATCTGCTAACGGCGAATATATTACAACCCTTGATAGTGACGATTATTATGCAGATCAGGATAAACTAGTTGAAGAAATGGAAATTGTGGAATTCTTTGAAAAGAAAAATCGTGATATCATTGCATTTTCCAATATAGTATTAGTTAAAGAAGATAAAAATGAAAAGGTAGTTTGGGGAACTCCGGAAACAATAAAAGAAGGGTTTATTTTTAATCCTATAATTACTCGTTCTTGTATGATTCCAAGAGATTTTACGATGAGGAAATCTCTGTATTTCGAAGTAGGGGGGTATGATACTCGTTTTCCTATATATGAGGATTGGGATTTGAAGATTCGACTGGCTCATCAGTATGAATTTCATTTTACCGGAATAAACGGTACAGCATATCGACGTCATGGAAAGGGGTTATCGTCACCTCCGATTCCTGTTCATATTGAATGGTTGAGATTGATTTTCAATAAAAATATCGGCCTGGAAAGAAACCAGGCAAAGCAGGAAGTATTAACCGCCCGATTTAATGAATTTATCGCTTCTCTGGAAGCAGCCCATAAATGAATATTTTGTTTTATGTTTCGTATATTTTTTATCGATATATTTCCCTGGATTCAAATGGGAAACTTTGTAATCAATTGTTAATAGCTGGTATATAAATGTCATTTAACTCATTTGTTTTTCTCCCTTTTATCCTGGTTATATTAAGTCTATATTATATAATGCCCCATCGGAAACAAAACCTCTTGTTATTGGTGGGCGGTTATGTATTTTATGGAGCCTGGGATTTCCGTATATTGTTTCTCATCATCATATCGACTCTTGTGGATTATTGGGCTGCCCTGAGCATGGAAAGAATTACTTCCATAGCCAGGAAACGCTTTTATCTTGCGATTAGCCTGATAGTAAATCTTGGGATATTGGGATTTTTCAAGTATGCGGATTTTTTCATTTCCGGGGCATCGGATTTTTTGGCGTTATTCAGTTTGAAGGTATCGTTACCGGTACTTAATATCATTTTACCTGCCGCTATATCCTTTTATACTTTTAAAACATTAAGTTATACAATCGATGTATACAGAGGACAAATCCCTCCTACCCATAACATTGTCGATTACGCTTTGTACGTTTCATTCTTTCCACAGTTAACAGCGGGTCCAATTGAAAGAGCTTCGGCTTTGATCCCACAGATATCGACTCCCAGGTCTTTTTCTAAAGACAAGTTTATTGAGGGATTGTGGTTGATTTTATGGGGTTTTTTTAAGAAACTGGTAATTTCAGATAACCTGGGACTCATGGTTAATATAGTATTTGAACCGGGGAGAAATGTTACTGGGGTTGAAATCTTACTTGGGGTTTATGCATTTGCTTTTCAGGTATATTGCGATTTTAGCGGTTATACGGATATTGCCCGCGGCATTGGGAAATTGCTTGGATTTGAAACAGTTCTAAATTTTAATCTTCCTTATATATCACGAAATCCGGTTGAATTCTGGAACAGGTGGCATATTTCATTATCTACCTGGTTGAGGGATTATATATTCCTTCCGGTGGTTTATGCATCCATGCGCCGGATAAAGAAACCTTTGGGAAGATTGAAAGTAGAAAACCAGGCATATATAGTGGGAACAATTATTACAATGCTTCTGGGAGGGTTGTGGCACGGTGCGAAGTGGACCTTCGTTGCATGGGGCGGATTTCATGGATTATTATTAGCTGGGCATCATGTAATGACCCGAAAAAAGAAACGTAAGAAAAAAGCGAAAAAGATTAAAATACCTGGATTTATAAAAATAGTAGTTTTCTTTCATATTACGTGCATTGGGTGGCTATTTTTTAGGGCTGACAATATGGCACAGGCGTGGGAGTTTCTGCGCCGGTTGTTCCTGAATTTTTCGCTTCCTGCCAATATAGCAGAAACAATTTTCCCGTTGGTTTTCTATTTACCGATGTTGCTGATATTTGAGGCATGGTTGCAGAATTGTGATGACCCGCGTCAACGGCCTGGATGGAAAGTTATATTGGGTCCGTTGGCGGTTTCATTGATTCTTCTTGGAATTGTTTTATTTTCCGTTCCTGGTGGGCAAGGATTCATTTATGCGCAATTTTAAGAGTAAATTAATAATTATACAGTGGATAATTATTCCCATTGCACTTTTCTGGGTTGCTGAGACATTTGTTGGGAGAACGAAACCCGTTAGGGAAAAGGTATGGTATTCCCGCGCGGATGAAATTGCTTCAAATGTAAAATTGGATTATATCTTTGTAGGTTCATCACGGGTTGCGGCTGCAATAAATGAACGGGCGTTTGAAGATTTTATGAGACAACAACTGAACCGTCGGATAGAATGCCAGAATATGGGCCAGGGATACTCCACCATTCAGCAACATTATATGGGGATAAGAAATCTGTTTGAAAAGTACCCCGATAGAATGGCAGGCGCAGTATTTTTTTTCGAAGCTCCGGGAGAAATGGCAAATATTCCGTATTATACGGATTGGAATGGGAAGTGGATCAATTCAGACCGGATTCAGATGCTTATTCCTTTTCTTCAATTGAAAGATTATTTTAATTTCATGCTGAAATCCGGGGATGAGTGGGGTGATAAAGTCCACACATCTTTTAAATATCTATTGAATCCGTTCAAACTTATACGTCACAGAGAGAAGTTGAAAGAACAATTGGATATTTATTTAAGAAGTGAGTTAATGGATATAATTATCAAGTACAACCGAAATTTGATTCGAGAAAAGCAAGGGGCACTTGATCTGGCAAGAAAGGGAGGGATTAAAACTGCGGATGTGGATATTCGGCGTTATAAGAAAATGGCAGAAGATTTTGCAAAAGAAATGATGGACGCAGAACACGAATTTTCAGATTGGGATCATACTATTTTATGGCAATTAATACAAATGATCGAAGCGAAACATGGACGTGTTTTTTTCTTTTATATGCCTGTTTCTTCTGCTCAAAAACGGGTATTCGATTCACCGGTACACAAAGAGAATGAGAAATTATTCGATAAGCAGTTGAAGAAATATAATCTTGTAATATTACAGCCTGACTTTTCGTATGTGGATAGTGATTTTCCCGATTCCTGGCATTTGCGCTCGTCGCGGTCAGGAGAATTCACTCGTAAATTGGGAGAAGCGTATTTAAAGTATATAAATACTTCTACGGGTATGACTTATAAAAAACAATAATCAGGGGTAAGAATATGGATAATTATGCGAGTTTGGACAA
This sequence comes from Acidobacteriota bacterium, assembly GCA_021817755.1. GTDB lineage: Bacteria > Acidobacteriota > Aminicenantia > UBA2199 > UBA2199 > JAKAGC01. The sequence continues at coordinate 8,273 of JAKAGC010000136.1, forward strand.
GCGGTATTCGACGACAAAGCGTTTAATCCGGCATACTGGAGAAAAACCGGTATCGAAAAAAGATGAAGGTGGGCTTAGGTATCAGGGATATGTAAAACGTTCGACCCAGGAGTTTCCGTTGTTATCTGTGATAATTCTTGGAAACGGGGATGGGATTGAAATGGAAAAAACAATTCTTTCT
>JAKAGC010000137.1 GCA_021817755.1 Acidobacteriota bacterium
CTCTATAAATTAGAGATACATTATTATATGAAGTGGCTAACAAGGGATGATCGGAGCCCAATACTTTATGAAATATGGCTATTGTCTTTAATCCAAACTCCAATGCTTGTTCCAATTGGCCCATAGAATAATAAATCATCGATATATTATTATACGATGTGGCTAATGAGGGATGGTTTGCATCAAGTAGTCTTTCCGAAATGGCTAAATCCTTTAATTGAAATTCCAATGCCCGATCTATCTGCCCCATTGCCTGGTAGATCATCGACATATTATTAGCCAACATTGCCACTTCCACAGTCTCATCATGGATATTTCGCAATACCGATTCTGCAAATACCACAAACGGTACTTTTTCCATGGGATTTTCCCCAGGTTCTACGTTGAGTTTCAGAGTTAATGAACGGATTAATGATGCGCATTTTTGGCTATCGGGTTTGGTGCGTTGACGGACCACCTCTCCGAGAACGGGATGCATATAGATATTAAAATTATCATCGGACTTCAACCATCCTTTTTTTATAGATGCATTGATATCCTCTACCGTTTCCAATTCAAGCCAATTCTTAATATCCTCTACGGGGATGTATAGGGCAGGTAAAACAGATATATTGGACAACAGGAATTCTTCGTTTTCCGTTACATTAGTTAACTGGAATAATGTAAGTAAATGATCGAAAAATCTCTTTTGCCGGTTTTCATTTCCATAAAATGTTTCCGTGGGTTCGGGGATGGCATCACTGAGATTAAACCCTTTCTTTCTTAATATATCCAATAGCACTTTTACGGGTTTCATAGAATTCTGAGCGGTACGGGCAAGGAGTTCTACAGAAAGGGTATGAAATCTACACAACCAGACGATCTCTTTTACCGACTCATCATCGGGTTTGCCTTTGTAAAAGGTATAAAATAATTGGATACAGGATGCTTCGGATAAAACATCCAGAGGATAAACTTCAAATCCATCGATAATTAATCTTGATGTGGCAATGACACGAACATGAGATTGAAGCTGGAACAATAATTCCAGATCTGCATCATTGGTAACTGTTTTGGAAATATTATCTAATATTAGGAGTAACTCACCATTAAGATTATTAATATACTGAATTATCCCTTTGAACCGTTCATCGATATTTGAGGTTTCAGGTATACCAATAAATTCGGCCTTAATGGCAGTGGTTAAAGATTGCTTAAAGGAATCCGTATAATCAACCCATGCGGCATAAGGATATTGGGAGTAATGCTCCATAAAAAAACGTTTACATACCTCTGTTTTCCCAATACCGCCCATTCCATTAATCAATAGTAACCGTTGACTTTGTTTAATCTTTTCTTCCAGTTCCTTTAATTCCCGTTCACGACCCAATAACTCAATTTTCCTTTTGGGCAAAGAGGTTAATATGTGAGTACTGAGCTTCACTTCTTGCAGAGAATTAGTCTTTATATTTTCTTCCGCATTTCTTTCAAGAATTTGATGAACCTGCATTACTATCTGTAAAATAGATTCCTCAATCTCAGGTTTCTCCAACATCGAGAGAGGAGTCCCATCTTTTGGAAATACCTGGATTTCCTGTAACCATGGGATTATTTTCCAGGCACAAGGTTTTATTATTACTGGAATAACAGAAATCCCTTCTTCTCTCCGGCGTTTAAGTATAGCCGGTATTTCATATTGATTGATTGATTGAGATGATAAGAACTCTATGGAAATTAATAAAATAAAAATGTCTGCTGAATTTATTTTTGTTTTAATCTTTACTTCCCAATCTGTCCCGGTAAGCGTTTTTCTATCATCCTCAGTAAGGTATAAGTCCTGGATGTTAAGATTTTTTAAATGCTTCGCAATGCGGTTTTTCCAAGCTGCATCTCCATGACTAAACCCTATACATAGTTTTTTAATCATATACTCTCGCGACCTATATCCGGATAGACCATGATATTCTTTATTTCTTCAAGTTTAGTTTGAAGTTCTAGTTGAGATGCAATAAATGGAGCCTTCTTTTTTAAATAGTCAAAAGTAATTTCCCCAGAACAATAATCTTTGAGCCAATTATTGCATGCATTGCGAAAGGATTCATCGGAGTCTAACTTCAATACTCTAATCGTCTGCTCCACTGACTTTTTTCTACAAATAGAAAGACCTGGGGCAGGTTTAACAATTAATGAGGGAAATTCCAAAATAAAAAATTCCGAATGGAGCAAAAAAGGATCAAGTACCCTCTTAACTCCTTTCCGTGAGTTAAATCGTAATGATACCAACCGATAATTTTTCCACTCATATGCCAGGGAAGGGTATTTACTTTTGGGTTTAAAATGATCGACTGTTTTGGCACCCGAAGAAGTACTGAACCATAACCAGGAGTATGCGCAAATCCCATTGTATTCATCGTATAACTTTTCACTGATTCTTGTCCAATACTGATTTTTTTTATTTTTCCAATCTTCTCTGGTAGGATTTGGATTTTCTTTTAGGAACTTTTCTCCCGGCTTTCTTACCAGAGAATCAAACTCTTCCGGTTCTGACTTTTTTCTAACAAGGTACATCCAATGCTCCATGTTGTTTTGCAAAATAGGTCCACCGGGGCCAGAAGGAATCAAATTCACTTAATAGTTGAGTTAACCGGCAATGAACTTCTTTTACCTTTTTTTTGTCCGGACTTTCGGCTTTCTGAAGTTCAATTGCCTCCTTTAATGCTTCTTGGGCTTTTAAACTTCTGGCAAATTCCAAACCGAACGCATCTGAGACAAACCAATTATCAACTCTCCCTTGCCGGATGAAATCCAGTAATTCGATTGTTACTTTACCTTCATTCATATTTAAATGGAACAAAGAATCGGTTTCCTGATTAAATTCGGGTTCTACGGATGCGATAATGAGAGGAGAGTGGGTGGTCATGATAAATTGAATATCGAATTCTTTATCCAGATAATTTTTAATATTTAATAAGGAGGGAACAATTGTTCGCTGCCAGAATGGGTGAAGATGGCTTTCAACCTCATCGATCAAGATTATCATATTTTTATAAGGGTAACTACCGGAATCCGAACAAGCGATTTTATGTTCATTCCACAACCAGACGATAAGATATGCGAGAGAAGTAATACGTTGGACACTGGATGCTGCATGAACGATTGCTACATCACCGTAAGGATATTTCAATGCAGGGAAATGCTTTGCATCGTTTGGAATCCGCACAGGTTCAGCGGGTATCAATTGCTCGTTTAAATTATCGGATAGTTTTTCAAGGAGTAATTTTAATAACTCAAATAATGGACTCGATGTGGTTTGCCAGTAAACCCAATCTTCGATTAATCCATTACAGATATTACGATCTGATCTGATGGGACTTTTTTCAATCAATCCATTGAGTACTTCAGATCGTTTTAAAAACAGTGGACTTCCTTTTTTTGAATAACCGACCGGAGGAGGAATTTTACTTTTAACGGGATCCCAAATAACAAATGAACCGTCTACTCTGGCGTAAATAACCAACCCCGTGGATTGTACATTTTCAGTAATATCAGGCCATGATAGTTTTTTTTCTTCAAAAGAAAAAATATTAAAATTTTCCTTTACACCGGCCTTGCTTTGTAATTGAATTCCAATAGATACATTTTCAAGATTATCGAATGGTTTCTTTGAAGGTATCACAGGGTATTCCGATGCCCATGTCCCGGTTAATGCCCAGCACACGCATTCGAGTAGTAACGTTTTCCCAAAACCATTGTCGCCGGTAATTAAATTCAACCGGGTATTGGGTTCAAATCTGAGCTGTGATACATGCGCAGTATTTCTTAACTCTAACGCAGCAAGGATACCCTGACTTATTTTAATCGAAAATCCGAGTGCAAAAAAAATCTTATCCGTGGTAAATTCAGAAAGAGTTTTATCTACATCGATTTCATTTAAATCATTTAAATAATTATCTCTTCCCGGGATTAAAGACATTCCTTTCATCCATGGATATATTTTCCAATTGCATTTATTTATAAGGATTAAAAATAGAGGGAATCCGTTCTCTTTTTTGCTTTTCAAGTAGGAACGAATTTTATTCGAATGAAGGAATGGAGATTCCAAAAAATCTTTTGAAACCATTAAAACAATAACAGTAGCATCATCAATACTTTGAAGTAATTGATTCTGCCATCCATCCGATTGAAGGGTCACGGTTTCATTTCGATATTCGATATCGATCGGATAATTGGATCCTTTTAATAAACGAACATGGGAATCAACCCGTGTTTTCCACTTTTCATCTTTTGAATTATACAGGACAAGAAGTTTCTTTATCATTGTCATACGACTATTCTATAAAAAAGCGCCAATTAAGTCAATATGAATATTACTGCAAAACGCTTTAAATAAAACAAATATTAACAACTCCTTTATTATATTATTCCTTTCTAATTATCCTGGTACATTAAAATTTTTTTATGAGATTTTCCCTATAATAGAGCCAGCCATTTATTTATAATAAGAATAGCACACAAAATCCATTCTCTTTTTTCTATATTATAAACCGGTTTATATTTTTAATATATAAACTGTTTAGGGTAATATTGTTTTGTGTTGCAGTTGAATTCAGCAAAACACTTTATAATAAATGAGTTTAACAAAAATAATTCTTTTGGTTTTTGCAATATAAATTGGCAATCGAATTGCTCTTAATTATTCGGGAATGTGAGCAACTAAACAAGCTCACGAGAGTAGAGAGGAAAATTTTTAAGGGGGTTAGACTATGGAAAACAATGAGAAAAAATCACAGTTACCTCGTTTAGAGGTTAGGAGTTTCGTGACAACTCCTGAGTACCTGAGCGAGAACGAACAAAAAGAGGTCCGTGGTGGTAGCTATGCCGATACGGGCATCACTTCCATCCGTGTCTTCTGCTAATTCGTAACTCACGGGGAGAGAAAGGATCACCCATCCTGCCGGGTTAGAGTTCGTAATGTACGAGCTTTAACCCGGTTTTTTTTTATACTTTTTCTATCTCTTTCACAGGTAAATCGCTCTTGATTCCATGGATATAGGGCTTTGCAAAATCACCCATCCCCCACCATTTATACCTATTAACCAAATGTCTGAATTTGGCTTCTCCTTCTTTTAATCCATAATAATATAAGAACCGGTTCATGGGTTTCAATTTCATTCGTGGCTGATGGGGATCAATGTCCCTGGGATGAAGATATATAACAACGGGTTGTTTATCTTTATTATTGATTCTTTCGATATTCCTGTATATATAGGATCGAGGAAAAAACCTGAAAAAACCGCCTCCACAAAACACGGTTTGAACTCCAAATAACCGTGTGGAAGAGACAGGGAATTCAACAAGATTTCCGGCTTTGAGTTTCAGGATATGGGGATACTTGAAAAAACGGGTGCTACCGCCTCCGGCTGTACGAACCGCTGGAAAAATGGAGGCGTCATACAAAAATCCCTCTTCACGTATGATTTCAAGAGCCCATAAATTGGATTTCTTGATAGAAAAAGCAGGGGCACGGTATCCGAGACAGGGTTGACCGGTTATATCTTCAAGTAATTTCTTAGCACGGGAGATGTCTTCGCGAAATTGTTGACGGGAAAGATCAAATACGAAATCATGCTTCTCACCGTGACATGCGATTTCATGCCCGGCATTATGAATCCGTTTGACAAGCTGGGGATGCTGACGCCCGATGAATCCAAGTATAAAAAATGTAACAGAGTATCCTTCTAGAATTTCAAGAATTTTTTCGGTTAACATTTCTACGCGGGATTCGCATTTGGACCACTCTTCGAAAGAGGGAGCGCCTTTATCTCCGATAAAGTTATACCACTCTTCGATATCGATGGTTAAAAGATTTTTCAACGATGACATTTTATAGTTAGAAAATAATCCTGTGCGAGGGGTTCAATGGTGAAATGGGTTGCTCCTGCTTCCCGGGCAATCCGGTTAATATCTTCCTGGGTATAAAAGAAAACGGGACACTTTTTGATCTTTTGAAAGAGGAATTTTCGGCATTTTTGCACAAATCCGCCTTTTGAAGGAAAACTGATCATTACACTTTCTTTGGAGGACTCTATCATCTTCTTGACAAATGGAACGGGTTGATCGATGTAGTCCAGTACACCGACGGCAAAGACATGGTGAAAAGGTTCTTCAATGGGAAGGGTAAGAAAATCACCTTGTATGAATTGGCAGATATGGGAGAATTGAAATTCTGTAGCAAGACGTTGGGCTTCGAGGATCATATTCTGTGCGAAATCGATACCGAGAGCGCGTTCTATTCCTTTGGATGCGAGCGCAAAGCAGTAACGCCCTGTGCCGCATCCTATGTCGAGAACGGTTTTCAAGGAATAGGGCGAAACGCCATCTATAATTTTTTGGAACCGAAGCTGCATACTGCGGCGAAACCGGCTGTCGATTAATCGTGACAGAAAATTCTTGTTTTGATTATAATAGGAATCAAATTGTTTGAACGTTTTATGAAAATGTGCTTCTACCTGACCGGATATTTGAGTCATAATTAATCCTTTTTCCGAATTACCTCGGCTCCCCGTTTTATTGGGAACGGGGGATATTAACATTTATTGTAACACAATGTCCCTATTGGTGCAACATTGAATTCTAAACGTATAACCACAATCTAGACTATGAAAAAAGGAAATGGAATTATAAAGTATTTTTGATCAGAGAATTCTCATTAATATAACTCCCCGCTGGTAAGACTAATTTGCCATTGTTCTTCACTGCTATATGCCGTAACAACCGTTTGCATGGTAACTGGTGTTGTATACCTGACATTAGAAAAAGCAATCAGAATTTCCTGATTAAAGGTTTTAAATTGATTTAAGTTAAGTTCCAGGGTTTCGTCGAATCCATCACCATGAGTAATAAGCGTTACCTTTTCTCCTGTGGTAGAACCGGAAAGATGAAGGTAAATATCATCCCCTCCTGTATCATTGTGAACCAGTTTCCATTCAGCCTTGTAAATGGTTAAAATAGAATCTCCTGATTGTTTGCATCCGGGAGTAAGGAAAAAACTTAAAACAACTACTGCTACTAGAATTATTTTTAGATTATTTTTCATAATAACCTCCTTGAATTTTTATATAAAAATATTAGCAAATTCAATACCGATTAACAAGCTCAAATATGTACTATTTTTACTTCACATTTTGAATATTCGATTATTAAAACTTAATTTGAATCAATTCTTTTCCACATAAATAAAAAAAAGACATTCCATTAAAGAAGTTTTGAGGAAAGAAAAAGGGCCTGGCATGTGTATCGATATAACTTATTTTAGAGTGAAACAATTGACAATGAATTGTCTAGAGTTTTTTAGGGGAAGGGATGTTCGGATTTTGAAACATGGTGTCTATTGTTTTCGGTGTCCTAAAATGGAGAATAAATTTTTTATGGTTTTCCAAGAAATATCGTTAAAAAATAAGGGAGGTGTTCGGATTTTCAATTTTTAAAGAAGTGAATTTAATTTTCTTGTTTAAAAAGGTGCCACTTTAGGATGGGAAAGTGCCACTTTCAACCGGAATGTTTTTCTTCATGCGCTTAAAACCTTTCTGCTTGCTCAGTAAACCTTTATTGAAACAAAGATTTGTATTCTGGGAGCAGAAAATTCTTTTCTTGGGACAAAAATTTGTATCGCGGGAGGATAAGTTACCTTTATTGGGAGAGAAATTTGTATCGCGGAGGGAGATATTTTCTTTCTTGAAACAAAATTTTGTATCGTTGAGAGATTGGCACCCTTTATTGGGGGAGAAAAATGTATTTCGTAGAGAGATATTTTCTTTCTTTGGGCAGAAATTTTTATTCCTGATATAACAAACTTATTTGTAAGGAGATAAATTTTAGTTCGGGAAATGAACAGCTTTATTCCTCTGAATTTGGATTCTCCGGATATTACAAAAAAATTCAATCATACGGCAGAGATGTGATTGATTGAGAGTTAAAAATGCGTATTTCTCAGTGAAGAAGACATTCATATGGCTATTAAGAGCATTGTTATTAATGGCAATTGGATTTTTGGGGTTGAAATAGCCTTTTAAGTCTATTTCAAAACTATTTCCATACAAAGTGAGTGGAGTAAGCCTGATGAAAAGCGGTTGACAAATTCTTTCTCGTGGTTTAATATAAAGACATGGTTAAACACCAATGATTAGGAGTACAAAATGAGCGAAAAACACCTGGTAAAGATTAGAAAAGCAGAACTAAAAGACGCGGAAATTATTGCAAAATTCAATATAGCAATGGCAAAAGAAACAGAAAATAAAGACCTGGAATGGGATACAATCCTGAGAGGAGTAAAAGCCATTATCAAAGACCCTCACAAAGGATTCTACCTGGTGGCGGAGCGAAGCAGTGAAATCCTGGGCCAATTGATGGTAACGAAAGAATGGAGCGATTGGA
>JAKAGC010000138.1 GCA_021817755.1 Acidobacteriota bacterium
GTTTGCATTAATAACAACCATATCTGCCGCATTATTTGGCATATATCTTTTTCTTCATTCCAAAGATAAATGGCTCAAACTTGCAACATGGCTCAGAAGCAGCGGAGGTGCCATTTTTCTGTTCGGCTGCCTCGGCTCCGGCGGTGTTCCCGGATTGAAATGGATAGATGATCCCGTCTATGCACTCGGTTTACTCTGTCTCGGTATCGCCGTTAATCTATTCCTTGGATATGCCGGAAAAACACAGGTATTTGCATCCCTTCACGTCGTATTAAGTCTTGCTGCCCTCTCCGTCGCCCCATCCGCACCCATGACTTTGTATATCGCAGCCCTTGTCTCATTTATCGGAGTTCTCCTAACCTTAAGAGCAAAATGGGAATATCATCTTTTCGTCACTCTTACTGCTTTCTTTTCTTTTCATTTATACTGGTATATCTCCATGGGACTCCATGACCATTCCAAAATAACACTCGCTTTAAAACTTTCCGGCATAGCCGTTACCGTTCTCATCGGTATTACAGGTGCATTAATTCATTACAGAAAATTGTATCAAACAAAAGGGTTTGAATCACTTCCCTTCATTGTGCATATGTTGAATGTATTTTATTTTGCAATCGGTTTAATGTTTTATTCTACCGGCTCCAAATGGAACACAGTTGTGCTTGCAGTCGCCGCAATCGCAACCTTTTTCCTCGCACGTCATGCCAGAACTCTCAATATCAGATGGCTCTATATTACCGATACGTTGATAGCCCAGACAATTACTCTATTTGCCATCTACACATTGACCAGGTGGAAAGTCGATGCATTTGCAATACTCGGTTTTGCCTGGATTGAAACCTTCGTTTTCCTCGTCGTAATGCTTAGAGAAGAAGATTCGTTTCTCAGGAAAGCCGGTTTATTACTTGAACAATTAATGGCTCTCGCCATTGTAACTGCGCCCCTCTTCTTTCTCGATTTTGGAAATGTCCCCCTTATGAACCGACGAGCCATTATCCTCGCAGTCGAACTCCTTATTTTTACACTTTTCCATTTTCATATGTTCAAAAACTACGGGGAGGCAATCGACTCCGTTAATGAAATAAAAAACCAATTTTCCATTCCCATTTCGTTTAACGGTATCCTTGTAGGTGTTCTTGCATTTACCACATACTTGCATATCTTCCAATATGAATGGGCTCCTTACCCCCTCGCTGTAATTGCTATTATCTTGCTTCTTTTACGCTCCCGATATCAAATGAATGGGCTCGCTATCGGTTTGCTTTTAATGACTACCGCAGTTCACATTGTCGGATGGTATCAGCTCTATGTGCTCCAAGATAAAAGTATTCCCCATATCATCCTCTACGGTTTACCCTTCTTTTTTATATCCTATACCATTGCCAGAACAGCCAATGTGGAGGTATTGAAAAAAAACCTCAATTTAATCGGTGCAGGTTTTTTTAGTGTTCATTTCGTATTGTTTACCTTTTTTCTATTCCAGCAATATGTATTCTTTTCCATTGGATCCAATTGGTATACATTCGGAGTCATGGTAGCAGGAGTAATGCTGTACTTAATCGCCCGCTGGGCCCGTTCATTAAAACTCCGCGGCCTTTATATCACCGATATACTCGTTTCCCAATTTATTATAATTACCGGGATAATCACCCTTAGACTATGGAATTTTAGCAGTGTCGAAATTGCAGGTTGCATCTGGGGTGAAACCATTCTTTTCCTCCTTCTGATGCTTCGTGAAGAGGATGCCTTCTTGAAAAGAATCGGATTGATTTTTCATCAATTCGCAGGATTCGCATTGCTTGTGGTGCCCCTCTTTTCACTTGATTTCAATAATCAGAACGTTCTTACCGGAAGTGCTGCCATAATGGCAATCGAACTCGTTGTACTCATTACTTTTCATCTCTATTTGTTCAAACGTTATACCGAAAAGCTCGATTCCATAAGCGAGAAATCCTCATCCAATGAAGTATCATTCAATGGAATCCTTACAGGAATATTGGGGCTTCTCGCTTTTATTTTCGTATTCCAGTTCTACTGGTCCCCATATGCCGCCACTGCCGCAGTCATAATATTACTCTTCCTTCGTGCAAAATTTAACTCAAACGGAATCGGAATAGGCACAACTATTTTTATGATTGGAGTTTACCTCTTAGGTTGGGTTCACCTGTTTGAACTCAGACAAGTTGGAATGCCCGAAATCGCTGTTTATGGCCTTCCATTCTTTTTTATTTCGTATGCAGCGTTACGATCTTCTTATGTAGAAACCCTTAAAAAGAGTATTACATCCCTTCCCATCTATTTATTGACAATTCACCTGATACTTTATACCTACTTACTATTCAATCCGGTGTTACCCTTTATCCCCGGGGTATTGTGGCTCGTTCTGTCTGTGATTTACCTCGAATGTTCTCTCGGAGTGACAAGGAAATATGCAAACGCCGATGAAGAAACCATAAAAAAAAGTGGTGCCTCAAATAAACACTTAATGTTCTGGGCCCGCCTTTTTCTTATTATGTTTCTAATTCGCCATATCCTTGTTCATCTCCAAACCGAATCATACCTCGCAGGTTTTAAAACCCGCTTATTGATTGAGATATTTGCATTAATGATTGCAGGCTATTGGGCTCTAATAAAAAAACCAATCCTTGGACCCAAGCAAGAAAAAGTAGGGCAGTACCCCACTCAATACCTGTTTCCCATGATGTGGGAAGTCTTTCTCGGATTTTATCTTTTTACCCTTTTTATGGAAGTATCATCCAACTGGATGCCCCTCGTGTGGGTCATTACATCATTTGTTTTAATGGGAGTCGGATATATCCCCCAACTCGAAGTTTCCCGGTTTCGATTTTATTCATTACTCTTTTACTGGGCCGCCGCATTCCATATCGCGTTCATTTCAAGCTCCCTTCCCACACCCACAAATGCATTTTTGGAAACTGCCTGGGTAAAAGGTCTTATCGGGATTATCATGTTGTACGGGTTTATTATCTTCTTTTATAAAAAATCTCCCCTCGAAAATATCATATTTCCACCCCACATAAATGGATTGATAGAATGGATTGAAGGTATTCGGGAAAAAAAGAATCGATGGATTTATTATCCTTACTTTCTTTCAATAGCTGTATTTCTGTATTGGACATTCAGCCATTCCCTCCTCACGTTACTTTGGGTCGTAGAAGCCTTTTTTATTTTTGTACTAAGCATCATCCTCAAAGAGAACCAGTTCCGGTATGTATCCTATCTCGGATTACTCGGATGTCTCGTTCGCCTAATGGTATACGACCTCGGAAGGTCCGGGACATTGACACGAGCCCTTGTCTTTCTTGGGGTAGGCGTTTTAATGCTCATTATGAATACCCTGTACAATAAATTCAAAGAAAGAATGTAATTTCAAATTTTTTACCGTTTTCTTTGAAATATGGAATGTTATTCGTTTGTATTTAGCCTCCGGCGGCCAGGAGACCCTTTTGGAAAAGGGTCCTCCTGGACCTCCCTAAAACGTTTATTACATTTCCATGTTAACACTGTAATTTTAGATAGTGCTCTCTCAGGTCTGTGATTACGAAATATATATTTTAAGGAAGAATATAAAATGAGTAAATTGCGTATTGTATTTTTGATAGTCGTATTATTGCTTGGAACAGGATTAATATTATTATTAATTCAAAAAAAGACAGATGGGCCTCTAAAACCCACAATGGCTCCCGCATTCGAAACCCTCGGGAAACCCGTCGATACCGTAAATAAAGCGCTTACAAGATCAATGCCCATCGATTCAATGGATGAAAAAAAATATGGTGAAGCGATTTTGAAAAAAATCCAGTGGATGGCGGACTTGAAATCAGAAGGAGCATCGTTCCTCGATGAAGTAATTTCCCGGTTGTCACAGTTTGCATCAAAACCCTTTAAATATACCGTACTCCTGATAGATAATGAAGGGTGGGGACCCAATGCATTCGCATTACCCGGTGGCGTCATTATCGTAACCCGTCCACTACTCGAGTTGATGGAGAATGATGGAGAAATTGCCTCAATCCTCGCACATGAGATGGGACATATCGAACGCTCACACTGTTTATCCCTCATCCGGTTCGAATTGGCTGCTAAAAAAATAGGCGTATCAGACCTCGGGCGAATTGCTGATTTTACGATGAATTTCTTTTTAAGAAATACTTACAGTAAAACCCAGGAGAACGAAGCCGATGAATATGCATTCGAAGTAATAAAAAAATCGAAGTATGATCCATCCGCTGTAGCAGATGCATTCTCCATGTTATTAAATTATACCGGGGAAACCAAATCGACAAGGACCAATGTTATCCAGGAGTATCGAATGACCCATCCCTATCTTGCCCTACGCGAAGCAAAATTCAGAGAAGAAGCAAAGGAATGGTGGGCAACTCACCAGGATGAAAAAAATAAACGGGTCTCCAACAAAATCAACTTTAAAGAGAATTCGCTTTAGCTTCCTGCCACAGCGCTTCCATTTCTTCGAGAGAAGCCGAAGCAATGTCTTTCCCTTGCGCTTTCATCTGTTCTTCAATATAACGGAACCGTTTAACAAACCGTTTATTCGTGTTTTTTAATGCGAATTCAGGGTTAACGTGAGCCAAACGGGCCACATTGGCAACAGCAAAAAGAATATCACCCAGTTCTTCCTCGATACGTTGTTGATTCAGCTCTTTGATCTCTTTTTTCAACTCTTCGATTTCTTCTTCGACTTTATCGAGAGCAGGTATCGGATCATTCCAATCGAACCCCACACTCGATGCCTGCTCTGAAATTCGTTTCGCATGAGATAAAGCAGGCATTTGATCCGGGTAATCCGATAAAATACTACCATTATCTTTTTGTTTCTTTTTTATTTTTTCCCAATTCTGCCGGACTTCTTCAGCAGTACTCACTTTAACGTTTCCAAAAATGTGAGGGTGCCGGTGGATTAGTTTTTCAGTAACAGTTTTAATGACATCTTTAACCGTAAAATTGTTTCTTTCGCGATGGATCTGAGAGAGAAAAATAATCTGAAGTAAAACATCTCCCAATTCCTCTTTCTGTTTTTGAACAGAACCCATTTCGATCGCTTCAACCAGTTCATGACTTTCTTCCAGGATGTATTCTCTAAGGGAGAATTCCGTTTGTTTTCTATCCCAGGGGCAACCGTTAATCGGATTTCGCAACTGTTTCATAATTTTTATTAGTTTATCTAGCTCTTTCATCTTGTTTTTTCCTGACAGAAATGTTATATATATATAAATGATAATACTTTTTTATGTGGAGCGCAAGCCCGGACGAAAAGATGAATGCTGATATAAAGTCGATAATCGTGTTACTAGCAACCCAGGCAATGATTAATATGGGGGAAATTACCGATCCTCTTTCAAACACAGCAAAATGTGATCAAAACGGTTCGCTTATGTTTCTTCAATTACTCGACACCCTGGAAGAAAAAACAAGAGGAAATTTAACTCCCGATGAAGCCGCATACCTGGCTAATATAAGAGAAAACCTGGACAAAGTTTATAATAAGAAATTTTTTACAGGCAACTAAAATGAGAAAAAAGGTTTTATTTTTTATCCTGATACTGTTGGTAGCAGTATATGCATTTCCCAGGGAGGATTCCTGGGGGAATCTGAAAAAGATTTATTTCAATGTATCGATCCACAATGATGAACAGGTGTTATCATTGTTGTCTTCCATTAATTTCGACCGTATGAACAGAAATGAACGGAATGATATCGCCCGGCAATTGATCCGGGTAGGCGATCATTATTTTGAAGGAAATAATTTTAAAATCGCTGAAGCCTTTTATTCGAAAATAACATCGTTATCACCTCAATATTGGTACTTATACAATAAGCTTGAAAAAATTCGCAAAGAGAAAGGAGGGTTTCTCTTTAATTTTAAGTATATATTTCTACAATTGGGACAGGTATTGAAAAATTTTAAATCCTCTTTCATGCTTATTAATCATTTTTTCAATATATTATTCTTCACTGTATTATTTGTATTTTTTCTATTTGCAGGTTATTTGTTCATTCGCTATTATAAATTGGCTGCAAATGATTTACTTCTCGATTCCGAAGGGCATATTTCAACCAAACGAATTATAATTTTTCTATTAGTCTTATTCTGGCCCATACTAATTTTGTCCGGGTGGATGATTTATCCCTTTCTTGTGAGCGGCTTCTTATGGAAATATCTCCATGACAGCGAAAAAAAAGCCGTCACCTATATGCTCATTATTGTCGGAGTCGTAACTGTGTTTTTTAGCTTAAACCAGGTAATGGAACAGAGTATTCAATCGGAAAAGTTTCAAAAAGCCTGGAAAGTATACAAAGGAAATCTCTTCTCAAAGGATAATTATCAGTATTTCGATGATGAATTGAAAACCGTTCAAGCGTATTTCTATTATGAATCGGGCGATTCCAATAAAACACAGGATATTTTGAATTCCACCGGTGATGAATTTAAAAATACATTAAAATTTAATTTGATCGGGAATATCAATTTTAAAGCAGGCGACTATTCGCAAAGTATCGAAAACTATAAACAAGCCTTACAAATAGACGATCATGATCCCATTGCATTGAATAATTTTACAGTAGCACTGTTTAAAGATAATAAACCCGAAGCAGTTAAAATGTATACCGAGAGATACCCTGAAATCGATTCCCTCCGTTCAAAGGACCTTACAATTAAAGACCCTGTGATACATGATATCTATTTATGGAAAAGATTAATTAATTCAGGAAGCGCCGGGTTTAGTTTCGGAGATTTTTTCTCACGATGGCTTGCTGAGTTTTTTAAAATCCCAGTCATTTATTTTGTTTTGTTATTCGGTCTTTACCTCTTCTTTCTCGAAAAGATTTTACCAGGTCTCGGGGAGAGTATCTATTGTTTCAAATGCTCAAGAATTATTAAAGAATCCGTTACACATAAATCCTATAAATTATGCGACGAATGTCATCAATTGTTTTCTATAAAAGATGTAATTTTCCTTGAAGCCAAAATCTTAAAGGAAAAAGAGTTAAAACAGAATTTTAGAAAAAGGTATCTAAAAGGTCTTATATTCTCACTATTAATCCCCGGGTTGAATTTTACTCATCGTGAAAACCATAGATTGTTCCTCGGTTTGGCAATGTGGTTTTATCTCTTACTCGGATTTTCATTAGTGGGAATAATCAATTTCAATGGATTATTTCCGGGAGCCCCATTATTTTTTAATCTCGTTGGTGCTGTATCAATCATCCTTTATTTTTTAATAAATATCGCTTCCATAATAGGAGACGAAGATGGCCTTTAAAGGAACATTAAAAGAGTTTAAAGTCCCGGATATCTTACAATTGATATCGTTGCAAAAAAAGACAGGTATTTTAACGTTTACCAGCAATGAAGGATTCATCACATTGATTTTTCTGCATGGGATGATTGTCGGTGTCGATTCATTTCCCAAAAAGCTGGAAATGAGAGTAGGAAACGTTCTTGTTAAACAAGATTGTATTAGCGAAGAAATGCTCCAGAGAGCCCTAGATATCCAGAAGCGAACCAATCAGAAAATAGGAGAAATTCTTATCGGTATGGGACTCGTTGGAAAAGATACCATTCATTCATCTCTTAAAACCCAGGCCGTTCAGATTGCTCTTTCATTGTTCAAATGGAAAAAAGGCGAGTATAATTTTAAAATAATGGATAACCTCGAAGAGGGGATGAAAATCATCGATCCGATTCCAACCGATAACCTCATCATGGAAGGGGTTCAGATGCTCGATGAATGGCCCCAGATCAAAGAATTGATCCCCGAAGAAACTATGATCTTTGAACCTATTCCTGTAGATGCCCATAATGTAGAGATCGTAAGCGAATACGAAGAAATCCCGGAAGTGGACGATGGGAAAACTTACCTGACCGAAACGGAAACCAATCTGCTTAAATATGTGAATGGAGTGAATACCGTTCAGGATCTCGTAGAAATGGGAGTATTTACAGAATATAAAGTATATAAAGGACTATACAGCTTAATTCGAAAATCCATTATTAAAACCAAAGAGAAAGTCGGTCCAAGGGATCACATTGAAGAAGAAGCCATCGAAATAATGCAAATGCAGGTAGAGCAACGGAAAGGGTTCATATTCAAATTATGTCTCCTCATCCTTGCATTAATTTTCTTCGTTAGCTTTTTCAGACCCATTAATCCCTTTAAGTCCGATAACCTCTTAATAAAATCGTCACTGTACGATAATTCATTTCAAAAGGAAGAGATACAGAAAAAAAATAAATGAGTCAGTCGATTTTCACAGTTCAAACATTTTCCGTTAATCAGATGGATTCCAGGGGAAGCGTTATTGCCATAGGTAATTTTGACGGGTTTCATCTTGGGCATCACCAAATCAT
>JAKAGC010000139.1 GCA_021817755.1 Acidobacteriota bacterium
GAATGCAATTATGCATGGTTGATAATACAATAATTAATGATCCCAGTTTATTAAAAAAATCATTGCAAGATAACGGAATTAATATCATAAGAATAACTTCCTCACTTTTTAACCGGATGATACAGGCGGATATTGAAATATTTGATGGATTGGAATATTTATTAATTGGAGGAGATATCCCGGATCCATCAAATATTAATCGTTTAAGAGAACAGTTTCCTTTACTTCATATCATATTAGGATATGGTCCTGCGGAGAATACTACTTTTTCAATTGCACATGTAATTGATGGAGAATATTCAAATGTACCAATCGGGAAACCAATTTCAAATTCAACTGTCTATATATTTGATCGATTCGGTCATATGCAGCCGATAGGAATTTCCGGGGAATTATGGGTCGGAGGCGATGGAAGTGCTCGAGGTTACTTAAACGATCCCGAATTAACAGCAGAAAGATTCATATTATTTAATAAGGAAGAATTCTCGTTAAATTTTGAATTGAATGAAAAATCAGAAATCAGTCCGGAGAGTTTAGCAGGAATTCTTAATACAGAAAATACAGAGGAAATATTATATAGCACAGGTTATTTGGCACGTTGGCTGGAAAATGGGAATATCGAATTGTTGGGTAGAGTAGATTATCATGTTAAAATAAGAGGATACAGACTAGAAAAGGAGCTATCCGTTTCCCGTTCGAAAAAAGCTTCAAAATCACGAATTGCTCCCCGTAATGAAAATGAAGAAAAAATAGCAGGAATTTGGAGTGAAATTTTGGGAAGACCTATTGATGAGCTTTGTATTGAGGATAATTTTTTCGAGCTTGGGGGGCACTCATTAAAAGCCACTATCCTTGCTGCTCGAGTTCATGAACTATTTAATGTAAATCTTCCTCTTGGGGAATTTTTTAAATCACCGACTATTAAAGGAGTCGCTTCATTAATAAAACTGATCATGAAAGATAAACCACAATCCCATCGAGAACCGGATCAGGAGCAAGAATATGAAGAGATTATATTATAAATATTCTCTTTTAGTATTCAAATGGAATGACTGTTTAATAAATAATGTATTCTCAGACACCACGCTTTTAATTTAATCAAAGGAGTAAAAATATAATGGAAAAACTATTTCCCTCAGATGTGACTATTAATCAATTATTTAAAGAACAATTGGAGAAGACACCCGATCATATTGCGCTGATATCTCCTCATCATTCCCTTTATATTACTTATCGGGAATTGAACCGGCAAGCAGAAGCGGTTGCATTGTTTCTACAAAAAAAGGGAATAATTAGTCATGAGTTGATCGGGTTATCCATGTCACGCTCTCCAAGATTGATTATAAGCATCCTGGGAATTTTGAAGGCAGGTTGTGCATATGTCCCGCTAAATCCTCATGCTCCTATCGACCGTAATAAATATATTCTGGAAGAGTGTGCGATTCGTTTTTTGATTACCGATGATTCTAAAGAGAAAATCTCTTCCTTCGACTCTATATGTCATATTGTTGAATTTGATACTATAGAAAATGATGATACTGATCCTGGAATGAAAGGACCTAACTATACCCTTCGTGAACCGGAACCTTCCGATATCGCATATGTAATTTTTACTTCTGGGTCTACCGGGAAACCTAAAGGCGTTCCGATATCCCATTCCAATTTATCACCTCTTTTACATTGGGGGTACCGGAACCTTGGAATAAATGAAAAAGACTGTACTTTACACAATCTTTCCTATTATTTCGATTGGTCTGTATGGGAGATATTTATTACTTTAACCACTGGCGCATCTCTAATGGTAGTTCCTGACGATACTCTATTAAATGCGGAAAAATGTATTGATTTAATTGAAGTGCACCATGTTACCGTTTTACATGTCACTCCCAGTCAGTACAGGTATTATACTCTCATAGGAAAACGGCTTGAAACGTTACGTTACCTTTTTATAGGTGCTGAGAAGTTCCCTGTGGATTTATTGGAACAAAGTATCGCTTCTGTAGATACAAAATGTCGTATTTTTAATATGTATGGCCCGACAGAAGCCACAATTATCTCCGCTACGCTTGAAGTCGATCCCTCGAAATTGGATTTCTATAAACGTTTATCCAGTATTCCTATCGGATATGCTGTGGGGAATACTCAATTGATCATTTTAAATGATGATGGCCTACAATGTCCTCCCAATGAATGGGGAGAACTTTATATAGGGGGAGATTGTATATCAAGGGGATACCTGAACAATCCCCAATTAACCGCTGAACGTTTTATATTTTCAAATAAAGAATTAGCACGAACTATTACCGATAGTAATATCATTAAAGCTAACAATTTCTATAAAACCGGTGATCGCTGCCGTGTTTTGGAAGATGGTAGTATCGAATTCCAGGAGCGAATCGATCATCAGGTAAAACTCCGTGGTTTTCGTATTGAATTGGGAGAAATTCAAAATTGTCTATTGACGCATCCCAAAATTCATGAGGCGGTTGTACTCCTAAGAGAAAATAAGAGTGGGGAACCTTATCTTTGCGCTTATATTATCGGAACCGGAAAAGGAGAAGATTTACCGGATTCTAATGAATTAAAAGTTTTTCTTAAGGATTCTCTTCCCCAATATATGATTCCATCATTTTTTATTCCCATTGAACAGATACCCTTGAATCCAAATGGGAAAATTGATCGAAATGCATTACCCGAACCTCAATTAAAAAAAGAAAGGAGAACCGATGTATCTCTTAATCCGGTGGAAAAGAAATTAATCCAAATATGGGCGGATGTTCTTAATATCGATGAAGATTTGATTCATCCTGATGATAATTTTTTCGATGTAGGTGGAGATTCATTAAAAGCAACGATGATGCTTTCCAGGATTAAAAATGAATTTGGAAAAGAAATATCCATGAAAGATGTATTTATTAATCCTTTTATAAAAGAATTATCCGTACTTTTTGATAAAGAAAGGAATATTCAACATGTTTTTAAACTGGAATTGGTTGATGAGAAGAAATTTTATCCCATGTCAACAATGCAAAAAGGGATATATGTACTGACTCAGATCGGTGGTAAATCTACTGTATTTAATATCCCGGACGTAAGATTTATTGAAGGAAATTTTAATATCGAAAGAATTAAAGAGAGTTTTCTATGTCTTATACGCCGTCACGAGAGCCTTCGAACTTCCTTCGGAATAATAGATGGAGAACATGTTCAGATAATTCATGATAATGTAGAATTTTATTTGGAAGACCTGGGAATTGCTGAAGAAGATAAATTAAATACCTGCATTATGAACTTTATCCGTCCTTTCGATCTTGAAGTGCCTCCGTTACTAAGGGCGGGAATATTAAAACTTACTAACGGAAAATATCTCTTATTGACTGATATTCATCATTCCGTTTCCGATGGTACATCCCAGGAAGTATTATTCCATGAACTCAAACGGAGTTATGATGGTTATAGATTACCCCCAGTAATATTCAGGTATAAAGATTTCTCCAATTGGCAAAAGAAAACTCTTGAGAATAATATCGAAACACAGGAAAAATACTGGCTAGAAAAATTCAAAGGAGAAATACCGATTATTGAGTTACCATTGGATTTTAACCGGCCAAGAGTACAGAGTTTCGAAGGTAAATATCTCGTATTTTATCTGGATAAAGAGAAAACGGATTTTTTAAAGCAATTGGCATCAAAAGAAAATGCTACGCTTTATATGGTTTTGATTGGTATTTTTCAATATGCAATAAGTATCTGGTGCAACCGGGAAGAAATGATTCTCGGTATTCCACTTGCCGGGAGAAGGCACCCCGAAATCGAACAACTAATAGGGATGTTTATTCAAACATTACCTCTAAGATTCCGGATTGATAGGAATTTGGATTTTCGGAATTTATTAAATAATGTAAAAAAAGATATCCTGGACACCTTTGAAAATCAGGATTATCCATTAGAAATGTTGTTGGAAAAATTAAAATGGAACAGGGATCCCAGTCGAAATCCTTTGTATGATATTATCTTTGTTTTGCAGAATATGGTACATTACCCCGATGTTTCCCAGGAAGATGCGATTCTTTATAAAGAAAAATTAACACTTATTCCTTATTTCTTCAGGAATAGTGTCGCCAGGTCTGATATTGCATTGACTGTTTCAGAAAAGGAGAATGGTTTGGAGTTTGTTCTTGAATACTGCACCAAACTCTTTAAAGAATCTACTATTTATCGTATAATTCATTACTATAATAAAATTGTGGATAAAGTATTATCTAATCCCGAGATTCGATTGAAAGATATCGACATTTTTATAGAGGAAGATAAGAAGGAGATTTTAAATATGTTGTATGCTAAAGAGAGGGAATTCCCAATTAATAAAACGATACATGGATTATTTAGGGAACAGGTGGAGCGGACCCCGGATCATATCGCATTAATTTCACCCGGGGAGAATCCGAATCAGATTTCATACCGTGTTTTGGATGAACAGTCATTCCGGTTAGCACGGTATCTTCATTCACTTCAGTTACATGACAATGAATTGATCGGTATTATGATGCATCGATCGCTTGAATTAGTAATCGGGATGTTGGGTATTTTAAAGACAGGAAGTGCCTATGTTCCTTTAAATCCTTCCGCTCCCGTTGAACGCAATAAATTTATACTTGCAGATTGCGGCATCCGTTATCTGATTACAAATTTGACCGGACCCGATATAGATGAATTGAAAAAAGTGTGTCATGTTATATTTGTCGATCATTCTGAACAGTTTATTAAGGATGAGCATTCTATTAGCGCTGAGACTAAATTACCGGATCGATACGATTCAACCAATATTGCATATGTCATATATACATCAGGTTCTACAGGACATCCGAAAGGAGTACCGATATCTCATTCTAATTTTTGCCAATTGGTACATTGGGGATATAAAAACCTTGGTTTAGGTGAAGATGATAAAACTCTTCATAATCTATCCTATTATTTCGATTGGTCCGTATGGGAGATTTTTCTAACAATCACCTCCGGTGCAGCCCTTGTAGTCGTTCCCGATTATTTCTTACTCGATACAATTGCTTGTATTGATTTAATAAATAGACTCGGTATTTCTGTTTTACATGTTACACCCAGTCAATATGGTTATTACGTATCTGCCGGTAAATTCCTCGGTTCTCTCCGTTATTTGTGTATTGGGGCTGAAAAATTCTCTACTGAACTCCTGGAACGAAGTCTTACTACTATAAATAGTCAATGCCGGATTTTTAATATGTACGGTCCCACTGAAGCGACTATTATTTCAGCGATATTAGAAATAAATCGTTCCAATCCCGAAACCTACAAAGGAATATCCAGTATTCCTATCGGGAAAGCGGTGGGAAACATCGATTTAATTATCCTGGATCAGAAGATGAATCCCTGCCCGATAAATATATGGGGTGAACTTTATATTGGTGGAGATTGTTTATCACAGGGGTATTTGAACAATCCGGAATTAACGATTGACAGGTTTATTCCATTTACCCACGAATTACACGAAACAATACGAACCTCCACTAACACAGTCACAGATACTCTATACAAAACCGGTGATTTATGCAGGTGGCTTGAGGACCCAGCCAATCCTGGCAATTTAATCATTGAATTTCTTGAACGAATAGACCATCAAGTGAAGATACGTGGATTCCGCATCGAACTAGGAGAAATTGAGAGTAAAATTCTTGCTCATCCGGACATTCAAGAAGCAATCGTATTGGATAGAGATAATAATACCGGGGAAAAATATCTTTGCGCTTATATTGTCGGAAAGAATGGAAAAGATGGAATCCCATCAGCATCCGAATTGAAGAGTTATCTAAGTGATTTACTTCCCGGTTATATGATCCCAACGTTTTTTGTTCCAATCGATAACATTCCACTTAATCCCAATGGAAAAATAGATAGAAAAGCATTACCGGTCCCTGATTTTAGCAGTCACACAAACCGTGAAATAGTATTGATCGATAGTATTGAGGACCAAATTGCTTCCATATGGTCCGAATTATTAGGTATAGATAAATCATTAATCAGCCGCGAAGATAATTTTCTTGATCTTGGTGGACATTCATTAAAAGCCACTCGAATGGCAGCCCGTATTCATCAGGAATTCAATTTCCGTTTAACAATGGAGGTATTTTTCGAGGATCCTACATTAGAAGCAGTTTCCAAACTAATTCGAAAAGATGCTGGAAAAGACCATTATGTCTCAATTGAAGCTTCGGAAGAGAAAGAATATTATCCCTTATCTCCGGGACAGGCCCGTTTTTATTTTATCCAGACTATAAATCCTTCCAGTACAGTTTACAATATTTTCGATGGTTATATCTTCAAAGGGAAACTGGATATCCAAAGGTTGGAATATACGTTGCAGAAATTAATTCAAAGACATGACAGTTTAAGAACTTCATTTGTAGTACAGGATCGGAATATCGTACAAAAAATAGCCTCTCATATCGATTACAAGTTGGATTTTAGTGTTGCGGATAATACTCTGGATATTGGAAATGAGATCGATAAATCTGTAATTCCCTTCGATCTATCGAATGCCCCTTTATTAAAAATGCGGGTGGTAAAATTGGAAGAAGAAAAATTCCTTGTTATTTTCAATATGCATCATATTATTGGTGATCTGGTATCGATGCAGATATTCGTTAATGAATTAATGATGATATATAATGAAGAGGAAGAAAAATTACCTCCTATGTTTCTTCAATATAAGGATTATTCGGAATGGTGGCACAGACTTGTAAAGTCCGGTGATATTTCAAAACAGGAGCAGTACTGGTTAAAAGAATTTAGCAAAGAAATAATTCCTTTAAAATTGCCTTACGATTTTGAGCGTCCACTAGTCCAGAGCTATGAAGGCCAAACTTTTAATTTTGAAATAAATGCTTCGGATGTTGAGAAATTGAGAAAAATGGTTGCTTTAAAAGAAACCACTATGTACGTTATGATGTTAACTCTCTTCTATATTTTATTATCAAAGATTAGCGGTCAGAATGATGTAACTATAGGAACTCCGGTTGTCGGACGCGATCATTCAGAGTTATATAATATCCTCGGGGTATTTATAAATACACTTGCATTGCGTAATACTGTTCCCGGAGATAAATCATTTTTTCAATTTCTCGCTGAGATTAGACGCAAAACTCTTGAAGCATTTGATAATCAGGAGTACCCTTTCGATTACCTGGTAAAAAAAGTATGGAATGAAAGAGAAAAAGTTCGAAATCCAATATATGATGTACTATATACTTATCAGAAAGCCACACTGGATCTTGGTGAAAATATAGGTAATTCAGGTGAAAACCGGATGTCCCTTTCCAATTTTAATTTATTTTCACGTGAACAAGCCACGATCATGCTGGACTTAATATTTGTCGTAGGTGAGTCCGATGATTCAAAAACGCTTAATGTATACATCGGATTTTGCACTAAGCTGTTCAAACCCAAAACCATTGAAGGATTTAAGGATATATTCAATAACATCCTTAGAAGCATTATTGAGAACCCTAATATTATTTTGGATGAAATAAAAATTGCTCATGAGCTTAAAACAGCCGAAGCTGAAATTCCACAAATTTCCTTCGGATTTTAAAAAAAACCTCAGTTAAAGTCCTAATCGATTCGAAGTAAACGCTAAGGAGTAAACACATGAAACACAGCCGTAGTTCCTACCAGTTTATATTGGCTGCAAATCAACAGCAAAAAGAAAAAAAGTATTGGATGGAGAAACTTTGTGAAGTTACAGAAAAATGCGGATTCGAGTTTGATTTCAAGAAAACAGAAGGCACGTTTCCATTATATCGAAATATCACTCTGGATATCGACGGGAATCTTTTTACTAAACTTATTTCTCTTATAAAAAATAATGATTTAACCTTATATATAATACTGGTAGCAGGATTATCCCATATTCTTCACCATTATTCCGGGAAGAAGAATTCTGATATCCTGATTGGTACTCCTATATTTGAAAAAGAAGCCGATGCCGGATTAATCAATTCCATTCTTGTAATAAGGAATATAATCGATGAGTCTAAGAATATAAAAGAATTCTTGTTACAAGTTCGACAAACCGTTATTGAAGCCATCAATAATCAAAATTTTCCTTTCCCAGTATTACTTGATCTTTGTAAACAGGAGATTCGCGAAAGTGAATGTGCATTTTTTGATGTAGCTTTCGTCCTGGAAAATATCCAGTCGAGAAAATTTCTTAAAGATACTCCTTATCGTGTGTTGTTTTCCTTTAACCGTATGGAGAATTCGATTCGTTTTTCTGTCGAATATGATAGTTATTTGTACAGTGAGGATACGATCTCCCGGATCATGAAA
>JAKAGC010000140.1 GCA_021817755.1 Acidobacteriota bacterium
GCAGCGAGATCCAACCCCCGGTACAGAGGATAACGAATATAAAAAGGAGATCGAAACCCGGTTCGAATATGTTCAAAAATATTTCAGTCGTGCCTCATCGAAACCCGGATGGATGACGGATATGGGGAAATTCTATATGATCCTGGGGAAGCCGAACAGTATCGATGCTTTCGATAATAAAGCGGGATTATATCCGGCACAGGTATGGTATTACTATGGAGATACTGCGTTAGGACTACCTCCGTATTTTAATATTACTTTTTATAAACCCAATAATACCACAGAATGGCAATTCTATAATCCGGTATTGGATGGGCCCGGAGCACTGCTCCAAAAAAATGATTTCGTATCCTATGACGATACGGAATCGGCATATGAAAAAGTAAAAGAATTGGCTCCGACACTGGCAATGCCGGCAATTGCGATGGTTCCGAATGAAGTAAATCCCAATTACAGGCCGAGTTTACGTATAAACTTGATTATTGCCAATATTTACGAATCTCCAAAGCGGAAAATCAATCTCTCTTATGCCACGCACTTTATGAATTATAAAGGGTATGTTAATGTGGAATCGTCTTCGAATTATATCGAGAATTCTCACGCTGTTTCCGTCACCCGTTATGTACCGATGCCCTATAATTTTATTAATTTTTCAATCAAACCGAAACGTATTTCTGTTAATTACAGTGAGGAAAAAGATAAATACTATTTTAATTATGATCTTAGCGTCAATTTGAAACAAGGTGATAACTTTGTATTTGAATACAAAAAGAATTTTGATTTTTATATCGATGCAGATAAAGTTGAATCCCTCCGGGGGAACGGAATTGTCATTCATGATTCATTCCCTGCAATTCCTGGAAAATACAGATTATCCGTATTCGCTATGAATTCAGTCGGAAGGGAGTTTACCTACTTCGAAAGTGAAGTTATAGTTCCTGAATTCGATCAGAAGACAATTCTTTCTACACCGATTTTAGGTCATAAAATGGAAGAGCAGTCCGATAATTTCTTTTATCCATACCATTTTAACCGGGATAAGCTTTTCGTGGATACCGATAATACATACAAATTTAAAGAAAAACCTGTGGCTGTTATCGGTGTTTATAATCTTGGAAACCAATTATGGGAAACCGGAAAAGTGGAATGGGTTGTAAAAGGAAGCTCTGCAAAAAGTTCATACAAGAAAACCTATATAACGAATCTAAAAGATATTCCGTTTATGACTAATTTGACTTTTTCTCAGAAATTTGCCGATGAAGAAGGATTAATGCCTGATTATTACGAAGTAGAGATTAATCTACTGGATGGAGCGGGAAATAAACTGGACAGTAAGCGAACGGACTTTTCCATTTCTCCTCTTCAAACATTTTCTTATTCAATGGAAACCTTTAAAAAAGTACGAGCGGAGAATCCCTTCTTTTTCCTATATGGACTTGCCTCTCAGTTCGATAAGATCGGGAAAGTTGAAGAAGCTGAAAATTATTATGCAAAAAGTCTTGAATTGAATCCCGAATTCAAAGAAGGTTATGTAGCGCACTTGAATATCTTAAATAAATTGAAAAAGTATACCCAGGTCATGGTAGAATCGGAAAAATTGAAAGATGATAATAAATTTGAATTCGATTATTACTTGATTCGTGCTACGGCACTATTCGGGATGAAAGATTACAAAGAAGCGCTCAATTCCCTGGAAAGAGCCAATACAATTTACAATAGCGATATCCGGGTATTGAACCTATTGGGATTCACCTATTTGAATCTGGGTGAGAAAGACGAAGCAGTTAAAGTATTTACAGCTTCGTTAAGTCTTGATAATAAACAAGACTTGATCTCAAAAACCCTCTCGGAAGTAAAAAAAGCACAGTCTCAAAAGAAATGATATTAAATTATAAAAAAACATTCCTGAGAGAATTAAAATGAAATTACTATTTATTAATAATGATGTTGAATATAAGGAGGAAATGATGAAAAAGACACGTTCTTTTATTATAATGGCGGTAATTGCAGTGGTATTTGCTTTATTATCAGTAAATACAACATTTGCATCCGGGTTGACTTCCGGGAAAGCAAAAGTGCTCGGTTCTGTTGTAGATGAAGATACCGGTCAGCCTATCGCCGGTGTTACTATAAAATTGTTTTGCTTCCAGTCTCAGTCCTATCACGAATCTTCCCCGGTCAGCGATGCCGAAGGAAAATGGAAAGCAATCTATCTTAGAGGTGGAAGATGGGATGTGGACTTTATTAAATCAGGGTATGAAACTTTAAAAATTAGTATTGCCCTTAATGAAGCGCCCGGAACCAAAGTTCCCCAGGTCGATGTCAAGCTGAAAAAAGCCAGCGGTGGAGGCTTTGGAGAAGAACTTCTTAAAGAGATCGATGTGGCAAAAAATTTAATGGTTGAAAAAAAATACGATCAAGCAATCGAGGGTTTAAATGCAGCGATCGCAAAATTTACCGACGGCGGAGCCGATATCTTATATCTCTATGTTGGAAATTGCTATGCTCTCAAAGGGGACTATACTAAAGCGATCGAAGCCTATAAGAAATCCCTTGTTAAATTTCCTCAGAATAAAGAATTAATCATCTCAATTGGAAATGCATACAGCAATTTGAATGATGTAGATAATGCATTCGAATGGTACAAAAAACTCAAAATCGAAGATATTGGGAATATCGATTCACTCTATAATATCGGTGTTATATATTACAATAAAGGTGAGTTTGACAACGCCCTTACCTTCTTTAAAAAAACCATTGAAATCGATCCCTCTTTCGGAGAAGGCTATTACCAGGTAGGTATGGTTTATACGGCTCTCGAAAAAACCGATGATGCTGTGTTGATGCTGAAAAAATTCATGGAACTTGCTCCCGATTCTCCGAATTTTGAAAGTGCAAAGGCGATCGTTGAAGCATTTAAGAAATAACAATTTCTATCGATACAAACTATTATTTATATTTTAAAAATTAAAAAGTGTGAGCGGAAATGAAATTAAGTGTGAAAATTAAAGGATTAGTATTGTTTTTAGCAGTCGTCTATTGTTTTTCTTTTGTACTATTTTCTCAAGGGAAAAAAGGTGGAATGGATTTGCGTTCAACAGGAAAAAACTATAACATCCTTTTAATTACTGTCGATACGCTTCGATATGACCGGTTGAGTATTTATGACAGCCGGTATGTACGAACTCCCAATATCGATCGTCTCGGGCAACGTTCTTTTGTGTTTAAGAGAGCTTTTACACATAATCCCTGCACTCTTCCCGCTCACACCAATATATTAACAGGTACTACCGCCTTATATCATGGAATAAGCGATAACAGCGGTTTTCATCTTGAATCGCGGTTTCTGACCTTTGCTGAGTATGCCAAACAGTCCGGTTATTCCACAGGTGCGTTTATCGGGGCGTTTCCTCTCGATTCCCGCTTCGGTTTGAATCAGGGATTCGATGTTTATGATGATAATTATGGAACTCATAATCAATTGGAATTATTCTTTGTTGAACGTTCTGCGGACAAGGTAATCGCTCCTGCTATTAAATGGATTTCCAGTCAGAGAGGCAAATGGTTTACCTGGATCCATATATTTGATCCTCACCAACCGTATCTTCCTCCTGCCCCATTTCGTAAAGAGTATGCAAGCGATCCCTATTCCGGTGAAGTGGCTTATGTGGATTCTTGTTTAAAAACCCTTTTCGATTTCCTGGAAAGCCGGAAAGCCCTTGAGAATACAATAATTGTACTCACCGGAGATCACGGAGAAGCTCTCGGCGAAAAAGGGGAAGATACCCATTCTTATTTTGCTTATAACAATACCATTCATATACCGTTAATCGTTTATATCCCCGGAGGACGCGGCGGTTTTATTAACGGAAATGTTTGTCACACGGATATATTTCCAACATTATGTGACATAACCGGAATGAAAATTCCCTCCCAAATCCAGGGGGAATCTTTGCTTCCTTTAATCGATGGAAACAAACGAAAACACAGGGATATCTATTTCGAATCTCTTTCTCCCTACCTAAACCGTGGATGGGCGCCTCTTCGTGGTTTTATTCGTGATGATAGCAAATATATCGATCTTCCGATCCCTGAAGTTTACGATCTAAAAACCGATTTGAACGAAGATCATAATATTGCAACCGGTTCCAATATCGGGCAAATGAAACGGGATTTAATCAAACTCAAACTCGATCTCAAGGGACCGGCAGCAGTTGAACGCTCCGCTAAAATTGATTCCGATATCAGTAATAAATTGAAAAGTCTCGGCTATGTGTCAAGCACCACACGTGAATTACCGAAAACATTTACTGCTGCGGATGATCTAAAAACATTACTCCCGCTGCAAAAAAAATTATGGGAGGCAGTCGGGAAGTTTCAAAATGGGCAGTTCAAAGATTCGGTTGCCGGATTAAAAGAGATCATCGATCAAAGTCCCGGCTTTATACTTGCATACCGTTATCTTGCACAAATTTACAAAGATTTCGGACAAATCGATAATGCCGTATCAATCCTGGAAAATGGGCTGAAAAAGAATCCGGGATCCGTTAGTCTCATGTCTAAGCTTGGCATAATACTAGCGGAGAGTAACAATCCAGGGAAAGCCATCGAGCTTTTAACTTATTGTATACAAAAGGATCCCTTTGATCCTGAAAACTTCAATTACATCGGCGCCGCTTATTTTAAAAAAGGTATTTTCGATCTTGCACTGGAAAACTATAAAAAAGCACTTCAATTGGATACCAATTATGCATCCGTATATAATAATATAGGTACACTATATCTCACCTCCTTTTTAAAGAAAAAGGATTCATCCGCTTTTTCAAAAGCACTGGAAAATTTCAACCGTGCGGTGACTCTGGATCCCCGTTTATTTGCTGCTTATAATGGACTCGGGGCAGCATATAAATTTAATAGCGATCCCGACCGGGCCATATTGCAGTGGCAAAAGGTGTTGGAAATTAAATCCGATTTTATAGATGCCTATTTTAATATTGCAGTCACAGCGCTTGAAAAAGGCGATAAAGCAATGGCCTTGAAATATTTAAATGAATGTAAAGAAAAATTTTTTAATCGATTATCGGTAGGGGATCGACGTAGATTGGATAATCTTATTACCGAAGCGGGAAAAGTCAAATAATTATAAACTATTACAAATATTTGAATTATGATTCAATAATTTGGATTAATCAAAACAGGAAAGGGTTAAAATAAAGAACAGATGTCAACTCTTGCATTTGGCACCATAATTGCAGGAATTGAAATGCACAAAAGTAGATAAAAAATATGTGTAAGGAGGTTACATGAGAAAACTTGTTGTTGCTCTGTTGGCAGTGGCAATGTTAGCGACATTGTCATTTGCTCAGGTTAAAGGTGGAGACATCTACGGTCAGATCGTTCTGGCTGATGGCTCCAAGGTCCCCGGTGTATTAATCACCTTAACCAGCGATGTGTCTGGTAAGAAAACCACGATTTCCACGGATCAGGGAAATTTCCGTTTCCTGGAATTAGCTCCTGGTTTGTATGAATTGAGATTCGAGCTCGATGGCTTCAAAACCATCATTCGGAAGGATATTCAAGTAAGTCTTGGTAAATCCGTTACAATCAGCAATATCGTAATGGAAACCAGTACATTGAAAGAAGAAGTAGTTGTTACGGAAAAAGCAGGCACTATCGACATGAGAAGAACCAATGTCGGAGTAAACGTAGGCAAAGATATCGTGGATTCAATCCCGACCGCCAGGAACCCCTGGACGGTTTTGTCTGCATTACCCGGTGTTATGGTTGACCGCGTCGATATCGGTGGTGCTGATTCCGGTCAGCAATCCAACTTCCTCGCTGGCGGTGGTGATAAAGATGATACCACCTGGACCATCGACGGTGCCAATGTTACCGACCCGTCCGCAATCGGTGCAGCTCCTGCATATTTGAATGTTAATGCTTACTCCGACTTGCAGGTTACCATGGGTGCTAACGACATTACCGCTCAAACCGGTGGTGTGCAGTTGAACTTCGTAACCAAACGTTCCGGTAACAAAACCTCCGGTGATTTCCACCTGTACGTAGAAGATAAAGCTTGGGAAATGAAACAGACTCCGACCGATTATATGGACGAAGCTGGCCTCGTTATCCCTGGTGTAAACCGGCTTTATCAATATGGTATTAACCTTGGCGGAGCGGTAATTAAGGACAAAGTATGGTGGTTCGGTTCCTGGGCAGTCCAGGACATTCATAAGAGAACCGAAGCCAATCTCGAAGATTCTACCTGGCTGGTTTCTGCTTATGGTAAATTGAACTTCCAATTTGGAAACACCACTGGTGATTTCCATGTGTCTTATGATGCCAAGAAAAAATGGGGTAGGTCTCAGCTTTCTCCCTCTCAGCAGGATCAGGGTTCTCTTTGGAACCAGGATGGTCCCGGCTACGTCGTATACGGCGGCTTGTCCCATACTTTTGGCGAATTATTACTGAATGTAAAAGCAGTTTACACGGATGGCGGCTTCTCTCTGACTCCCAATGGCTCTGAATATAATGCAGCTACTGGATTTCAGGAAGGCACAGAAGCCAAGAACATCGACGGATGGTCCAGATTAGAAGGTTCTACAACCAACTATTTCACCAACAGAAACACCGTTGACTTGGCAGCAGATGGTAACTACTTCTTGGAAGGTGCACTCGGCGGCGACCACGAAATTAAATTCGGCGTGGACTATTTCTCTGCTGATACCACCAGCCAATCCTTAGTTCCTAACCAACGTGTAGCTTATATCTACAGGGACGGCACCGGCGCTAACAATTATCTCCAGATTTATCCTAACTATAAACTGGATGTTAATTTCTACAGAGTGTCTGCTTACCTGCAGGATACAATTACATTTGGAAAATTAACAGCTGCAATCGGGTTACGTTACGACCTGGAACAGGGCGGCGTTAATGCTTTAACTCAGCCCTATTTTACCTGGTATGAACCCGGTTCATCTCACGATGGCGAAAGAATGTTCGCCGACACTATCGCTGCACTTAATATTGCAAAATACAAAGTGCCTGCAAACTGGAGCCTTTTTTCTCCCAGATTGGCTTTCACCTATGATATCACCGGAAACGGCAAAAACGTAATTAAACTGTCCGCCGGTCGTTATATGTCACAGAGTGGAAACCGTATGGCTGCTGCCCTCATCCCGCTGCGCTATGGTTATGCTGCTTGGAACGATGCTAACCTCGATGAAATTCCGCAGTATGATGAAGTTGGCGATCTTTTCTGGGACGACCTTTTCTATCAGGTTGATCCCGAAACCGGTATGAACCGCGTAATTTTTGATAAAGATTACAACACTCCTTACCTGGATGAATTAACCCTTACGTTTGAAAAAGTCTTGTTGGATGACCTGGCTGTGTCTTTAACCGGATTTTATAAAAAAAGACATAATCTCGCTTATGATGTTAATTCAAGAGGCGAAGTTGCTTCCAACACCAAAGGGTACTTCCTCGATTCTAATGGTGCTGTCACAATCGAAACCAGTGCAAACTGGGAAAGAGTTGATGACATTACCGTAGGCGGAACAACTGTTCCTGCTTATCAGCAGATCGAAACCCCCGAAGGTCTCTATTTCTACAACTATAAAGATTCTTATTATCGTTACCTTGGACTGCAATTTGTATTAAACAAAAAGCTCTCCAACAAATGGATGGGTACAGTATCATTCACTTATCAGGATTGGAAGCGTCACCTCGCTCAGTCCGACCTGCTTGAGCTGAATAACTATGACTTCTTTAATGAAGGTCAGGTTGCCCCGTCTACCACAGGTTCCGGTTTAAGAGACGTTTGGATGAATTCACGCTGGATGGTAAAGGTTACCGGTATGTATCAGCTGCCCCTGGGCTTCAATTTAACTACATTCTTCCAGGCTAAGGAAGGAAACCCCCAGCCTCTGAGAAGAAGAGTTAACCTGTCAATGGGCTCCCGGTACTTCTATCGCGCCGGTTACAAGTCCGGTGACGAAAGATTACCGACAATGTGGCTGTTAAACCTCGGTCTCGAAAAGACCCTCAAAGTGTCCGACACCGTTACCGCTACATTGGTTGTCGATTGGTACAATGCCACCAACAACCAGATCGAATTAAAACGCAACATCGGAATCGGTGCTGCTGCCGTGACAAGTGTCCAACCTACTATGTGGACCAATGCCGGATTATTCCAGTTCGGCGTCAGGGTAAATTTCTAATTCTGCAAATCTAAACAGAATTCGAAATAGTCGGCCCCTCCCCAAAAGGGAGGGGCTTTTTTTTTACATCAAAATATGCTATAACTGAGTTCATAAAATATAGAT
>JAKAGC010000141.1 GCA_021817755.1 Acidobacteriota bacterium
ATTCATTTCCTGGAACGAGGATATGGCGATCTGATGTACAGAATCAATGAAAAGAAGCTCAATCTGAATATACAGCGTTTTCCTTCTTAATTCATAGGATTCAATGAAAATTGGACTAGTACGCCACTTTGAAGTAAAAATTTCAACTCCGAAATCCTGTGATAGTGATACTTTCAACAAAGTATGCCGTCTTTATGATACATGCGATATTATTCCTTTTCCAACTAAATTCTCCACTTTAGATTACTCAATCTGCTATTGTAGCCCTTTGAAAAGAGCCTACGAAACAGCACACATTATATATGACGGAGAAATCATAGTTTGTCCTGATCTTGTGGAAGTTCCTATGCAGGCGCCTTTTCAAACGAAAAAAAACTTACGGTTTGGACTATGGAAAGTATTAAGCAGAGTGGGATGGGCATTCAATTTAAAAAAAATGCCGGAGACGCGGAAACAAACAGATCAACGTATGGAAAGAATAGTCGAAATCATTAAAAAAAACAATTCTAAAAATATATTACTGGTTACTCATGGTTTCTTTATTACCTGCCTACAAAGCAAATTGAAAAAGATGGGATTTAAAGGTAAAGAAACCTTGAATCCTTCTAATGGAACAATTTATGAGTTTGTAAATAATTAAAACTCTTCAAAACCTTCTTCTTCTGAAGCAAAAAAATCCTCTGTAACTGTTGGATTTTCTAATTTTGAAGGATCAGTTTTAACAGGAATTGATTGAGTTACTTTTGGTTTTTCTTGTTTTTGTTCTGATTTTTTATTTTTATTAGAAGGAATTGAATGGTGTATTGATTTATTTTCAGCTTTATTGATTTTGGAATTCTCAAGATTTGAAGCTGTAATAAACTGATCCATTAAATCTCTTAGCTGATCGGAATTAACGCTCATTCTTTTCCCAGTCTCAGCAAAATTGGAAACCAATTGAGCATTCTGGTTAATGACTTGTTCGAGCTGCATAACTGCCTGACTTATCTGTTCCATTCCGGTAGCCTGTTCTCTGGAACCGTTATCTATATTTCTAATTATGGCAGATAATTCTCCCAACATACCCATAACAGTTTCAAAAAAGCTTTCTGTTTCCTTTACAAGTTCCATTCCCCGCTGTGTAGAATCGACATTGGTTGTAACTATTTCCTGTATTGTTTTTGATGAATCAGCTGTTTTTTGTGCAAGATTTCTGACTTCCGATGCTACCACAGCAAATCCGCGTCCTGCTTCTCCGGCACGAGCGGCTTCGACGGCTGCATTCAATGCAAGTAAATTGGTTTGAAAACTTATATCATTAATAACATTCATGATTTTTCCAATTTCTTTACTTGATTGATCAATTTCACTCATGGTTTGAGTTACATTCCGAATCAATTCTCGTTTATTCTTAACATCGGTATCCAATTTCTCTATTTTTGCATTTGCTTGAATGGATTGATCACTGTTGTGTTTTAGGATAGATGCAAATTCCTCAAGGGTTGATGATGTTTCAGTAATAGATGCGGCTTGCTGATTTGTTCTTGAAGCGAGGTCCTGACTTCCGTCTGCAATTTCTTGAGTTGATTTCAACATTACTTGTGTACTGTCTTTTACCTGTACAATAATACCTTCTATTCGTTCGAGAAATTTATCTAACAAACCGGCGAGTATTCCGATTTCGTCTTTGGATTTTACATTCAATCGTCTTGTAAGATCGGATTTTCCTTGTGCGAGATCTTGCCCTCGAGCCATCATCTCTTTAATTGAACGTGTAACTGTCCGATTTAACATAATCATAAATATTCCCAATAGCAAGATCGCAATTGAAGAAAATGCAATGGCTCCGATAATCATTTTTCGATTTACACTATTTGAATTATTCCTGAAACTTTCTGCGAGATTTAATTTAATTTCCTGTAATTTGTCGAGATGATTACGCATCCTTGTAAATGCTTCTTCTCCTTTACCTAAGGATAATTCCATCGCAAGACGTTTTCCCTCTTCGATATCGGATTTTCTTTGAGCAACAACTTTTCGTGATAATTCTTCCCATATTTTTCTTTCTTCCAGATACTGTTTAAATATGGTTCGTTCCTCTTCTCTCTGTGTCAGTGCTTCATATTTTTGAAGACGATCATGAGACTGTTTCATATTTTCTTCATAAGCGGCTTCAAATCCCTTGAATTCCTCAGTTTTGATATCGGTAAATATCATAGAACGTTCAGCTACCAATAATTGTTGCAAATCTCTATCTGCCTCAATCAAATAATCGAGAGAAGGTAAATGAATTCTCATGAATTCTTCCATATCCCGATGACTACGGCTAGTTCCCCAAATTCCCAATATGGCCGTCACTAATAGAAGCAAAATAGTGAATACAAATCCGGCGCCCATCTTGTATCCGATTTTTAAATTTTTAAACCAGTTCATCTAAACCTCCATCCTTAACTCATCCAGCCAATTATACTTCTTATTTAGTTGATATCCTCACTGATTTCTCCAAAATTTTATTCTATTGGAAAAAAAATATCAATAAAAAAAAATTTTTTTTAACATTTAAAACAAATCTCTTGCATCAAACCACTATTTCATTATATAATCACTCCCTGGTTTTATGATGAAACCAGGAAAGGATTTTGCCATGAAAAGACGAGAATTCATACAAAGTACGGGTTTCTTACTTACATTCCCTTCACTTATCCTTAACTCTTTAAGTGCTCCTAAAAACGAAATTAAATCAGAAAAAATGCTTATCCTGGGATTTGACGGAATGGACCCGGGAATTTTAAATATTATGCTCAAGCGTGGAGAGCTGCCGAATATTAGAAGATTAATCGAAATGGGATCGTTTACAAAAATGCTTTCCACTGCGCCTCCCGAAAGCCCATGCGCCTGGGCAAGTTTTACAACAGGCCTTGATCCGGCAGGGCATGGCGTATTTGGATTTTTGGGTAGAGACCCTAAAACTTATGCTCCATTTTCTACTTCGAGTCCAATTACAACAAATGCATCGAAAACAATTGAAATCGGAGACTGGAAAATACCTATTATAGGAGGAGAAGGGCATAATTACCGTAAAGGGAAACCTTTTTGGGACTATCTCTATGAAAAAGAGATTGAGCCTACTGTTTTTAAAATTCCGTCCAATTATCCTCCATCCCCGATGAAATCTGGACGTGCAATCGCAGGAATGGGAACCCCGGATATAACGGGAGCAAATGGTATTTTCACGCTCTATTCCTCGGAAGAAAACGAAATTCAACAAAATCTGGAAGGTAAGGGTAGAGTATATTACGCTTATTTTAATGAGGAAGATGTATTCGACGGTATCCTTGACGGGCCGACCAATACTCTGAAAATCAATCCGGAAGAGACTCAACTTCCATTTAAGGTTTATTGGGATAAAGGACATGGTACTGCCCGAATAGATATCAATGGAAACGAAATTCTCCTTCAAGAAGGAATGCTAAGTAAGTGGATTAAATTAAAATTTAAGATGATCCCGATGCTTGCATCTATTTCTGCTGTAACGCGATTCTATTTGTTGAATGCTAAAGACAAATTCCGTTTATACGTATATCCACTAAGTATCGATCCTTCGGATCCGGCGCAAGTCATTTCGACACCATCCGATTATTCAGAGGAACTATCCAATCATTGTGGACTCTTTCATACTCTTGGGTTACCGGCAGATTTCAATGCAATTAAAACTGAAATTTTCTCGATGGAAAATTATATTACACTTGCGGATTCAATATTTAAAGAAAGCCTTAATATATTCGATTATGAATTGAACAGATTCCTGGGCCTTAAGCGGGGAATGCTTTTTTATTATTTTTCCGCGATAGATCAGGGCTCGCATATATATTGGGCATTACGAGATCCTCAACATCCGTATTATTTCCCGGAAGAAGCAAAACGATTTGGAGATCAAATCGAACGTTTATACCGGAAATTTGACGGTATTATAGAAAAAGTTTTAAATAAAACCCCTCGAAATATTCCAATAATGGTACTTTCTGATCATGGATTCGTCCCGCTTAGGCGTCAAGTTAATCTGAATACTGTGCTCTATAAATCGGGTTTCCTGAAAACTTACTCGGAACCCAATTATGGCGATCCAATGCTATTATCAACGGGTGGCGTCAATCTCAATGAATCGAAAGCATACGGTCTGGGACTAAATGGTCTTTATATCAATCTAAAAGGAAGAGAGAGTAATGGGATTGTGAAACCTGAAGAAAAACGTAGGGTAATGGAAGATATAAAAAAGATGCTTCTGGCTATAAAAGATCCTCAAACAGGTTTAAACCCGATTGGAGACGTTATGATTACGGAGGATCATTATCGGGGCAAATATTTGAATGATGGTCCTGATATGATAATCGGGTGTAATTATTCTTATGGTTTGGATTATTCAGGGGCAATGGGGGGAATTGGCGCAGAAGAAATCTCTGATAATAGAAATAGATGGAGTGGGGATCACATCATCGATCCTCGTCAAGTACCTGCTGTTCTAATGACGAATTTTAAAATGCGAGTCAACAATATGCCGATTATATGGGATATAGCACCTACTATTTTAAAGATTTTGGGAATTCCAACTCCGGTTGAAATGAGAGGAAAAAGTCTGATTTAATGACAACAATCATACCAAACTCTTCAATTCCTCCTAAAGAGTTACTCCCGGGAATACTTTTTATCGAATTCACAAATCTATGCAATATGCATTGTAGTTTTTGTCCATCGGATATTCTTTCCCGCAAACGAGAGCACCTTGATGAAGAAAATTTAAACCGTTTTCTCGAGCAAATACACCTTACTTCCTATCGCCCGGCAATACTGTGTAATGTACTTGGAGAACCGCTATTAAATAAAAAAATATACTCATATCTGGACCTTTTTGAAAAAGAGGGACATGAAGTTACACTAATAACAAACGCTATCCTTCTTCGAGAGGAACGGGTACGATTGGAACTGCTAAAACACTCCAATTTGACAATTGCTTTAAGTATTCAGACTGTAACCGATAATTCGTGGAAAATGAGAGGATGCAATTCGATACGATTCAAGGATTTTATGAAAATCCCATTTTATCTGATAGAAGAAAAATTCAAGAGGGGAAGCAAAGCGAGAATAGAAATACATATTGCTTTAAATTATTCTCTGTTAAATGATCCGACGGTTTCATTAGATACACCAGTAAATTTATGGGGAAATTTCTCAGATCAAAAAACAGAATTAAAATGGATTTATAAATATATTAAAAAGCTGGATAAATTCGCGGGAAAACTAGAAAAAAAATTTCTCCCATTTTATATATCCGAAAAAGAACGAATTACAGCTTTATACAAAGAGCAAATGGGGACAAAAATTTCTATCCGGGGTGAATCATTCCCGGAAAACTTTCCTTATTTACCTGAAGAAAGGTACTGGGGATATATGTTTTTGCCACATGTTTTCCTTCGTTTTAAACTTTTAGGGCTTTGGACCCGAAGTTCTTCATTTATAAAATGGCTCTTTCCCAAAGATAAATTTATATATATAGAGGATAATACAACTCCGCAAACCTGTTCCATGACGCATAATTTGGGCATTCTGGCAAATGGTGATATTATCCTGTGCTGCCTTGATTACGAAGGTGAAATGAAACTGGGAAACATCGGAAAAAATCATATTTTTGATATAATAAATTCAAAACAAGTCGCTCAAATTCATGAGAATGCTATGCTTTACCCGGTCTGTAGACGATGCAAAGGCAATCTTTTTGTTTTTGATACCTACCCGATAAAAAGCAATATACAACAAATTCAGAGTTTCGGGCAAGGGTGGTTTGGATTCGAAAAAGAGATGCATGGGCTCGGAGGAAGATGGAGTTCGGATTGTTCAGTATCATATGTATTTGCAAGAATTCCGGCTACAAAGTTGAGAATCCATTTTCTTTCGGAGCATGATTCGAGTAAACGGTTTTGGCTTGAAATATTTTCATACAATAGCAATAATAAATTGTTTTCAATTGATAATGAATCTTTTTTCTCAAGTGAAAAAGGAAAAATCTCTACTCATGAAATTGAATACAAATTTAATACTTCAACATTTTATAAAATAGTACTAAAGAGCCCTACTTTTATTCCAGATCAAATTTGGGGTAACGGAGATACGCGATCACTTGGCCTCGCTGTATTTGTGATGGAGCTATCCTATTAATTCCGAGTACTTAAAAATTTAATTCTTCTTGACTTTTTTAAAGTAATTCGACTACAATAAAGATAAGAATTTCTTTTTAAATTGATTGGAGGGTTATATAATGGTTACGTTTCGAAGTATTAAATTCTTAACAATTTTTTTACTGGCAGTTCTTATTTTTTTTACTTCAACATGCAAGTTGGGAGAAAAAAAAGAAGATCAGCGGAAAGTCCTGGTTATTAATAAAATACAGGGATGTTCAAGGCTTGCATCTGTTGAATATGTGATAAAGAAAATTATTATGGCAAAAAAAACCAAGCGAATCCTTGGGATAAAACTGGATAAACCGGCTTCATTTATGGCTGAAACCCGTGCTTCCATTAAAGCAGGAATCGATTTAAGTAAAATTGAACAAAAAAATATTAAAATAGAAGGGCCGAATATCTCAATTCTTCTACCTGCGGTAGAGATAGTCTCTTTCGACTATTCCTCTCAAAATTGCCGCATTATAGATAAATATACAGTAAATTCTATTATAAGCCGATTAACACTAAAAGAGAAAGATGAACTGTATCGAAACGGAGAGATGTATATATGGGATAATCTACATAGTTTCGGTATCATAAAAGCAGCGGAAACCAATTTAAAAACAATGCTTACACGTTTATTATCATCATTAAATTTTACTTCAATCGATATTCGAATCGAAGAAAACAAGGAATTATCGAAAAAAATCCAGAATGCATCCAATATTGTCACTTCATTCGAGAAAGAAATGGAAACGGGTAATTGAGGAGGGGTTGACATGAAAAAAATAATCGAACTATTAAAAAAAATGTGGTGGGCACCTCTACTTTTGATTATTGTAGTGATTGCAATATATTTTTCCACTAGTTGCAATAAAAAAAATAAATCAAATATTATTATTAAGGATACGGCTCTGATAATAGAAGAAATTAAACAAGTAAAGGAGCTTATTAGCGCACAATACTTCGGTGAAGTGTATGCTGATCTTTATGAAATTTACAATGAAAAAACTGCTGAAATTAAAGCAATCAAAGAAGATAAAACTTTGACAAAGAATGAGAAAAATATTCGTCTAAAAAAACTATTTAAAACATATACACGATTAGAAAATTATAAAGAATCCAATAAACCTATTCTGGTTTACATCGGAAGGGGTTGGGTAAATGCGGTGATGGATATAAAAACACTTCAATTCAAAGTAAAAAAAGATCCTGCTTCTAAAATTTCCTCAATTAATATTAACGTAGATTCACCCAAACTGATTGCACCGGTCATCAACCCATATTTTATTCCGGAAAAGAAAATCCCAGGCTATGATATTTTTATCGGCGAAAATGACACATCGCTATCTGCTACTGAAGTGGAAGAGGTAAAAGCTCTTTGTATCAAAAAGTTAAAGGAAGACGCAGAAAAAAGTAATATTCTTGAAACAGCTAAAGAATCGGCTACGAATACTTTAAAAAAGTTTTTTACCCAATTGGGATTCCAGCCTGTTAATATTTCTTTCAATCAATGATTATGACACTCATGGAATTGCTTCTTTCCTTAAAAACATGCAAGTATATTGAAAAATACTCACTTTTGTGATACTATGCAATCTTTCTCTTAATGGATATCCAGGAGAAAACAAATATGGTTACAGGATACAATTTTCGGTTAAACAGCCGATTTAAAGGAACGACCATACTCTCATGCTATATAATTTGAGAATCCCTAATGATCGTTTTTATAGATTAAAATCCCTATATCCCTTTATTTTTTTTAATAGGTACAAAAATGACCAAATCTCAAAAAATACCTATATCCGGTATTATTCTACTTTTTATCTCATTCACATTTTTATTTGGAAGTGGTACTCCCTTACCATTCCATACTGCCGATGAAAAACTTGAACTAAGGCGAATCGAAAAACCACCCCGAATAGATGGTGTTTTTGAAAAAGAAATCTATTCAGAATTTTTAAAGGTGGAGAATTTTTTTCAGGTTTTTCCAAATTATGAAAAAGCAGCTTCTGAAAAAACAGAAGTGTATCTTGCTTATGATGAGGATAACCTATTTATTACTGTAAAAGCATTTATGCAAAATAAAAACAGTATAAGGGCCTCTATCTGCAAGCGTGATTCGATT
>JAKAGC010000142.1 GCA_021817755.1 Acidobacteriota bacterium
AGTGAAAACGAAGTGCGCATTATCATGCTTCCTTTGGGCCATACGGCTTCGACGAATTATTCGATGCTTCCCTGTGCCCTTGTGGGTGGGAAAATTGTGATGGGGGAATCCTTCTGGCATATCCGAAATAAAATATGGAAACTGATCGAAGAACACAAAGCAACCTACATGGAAGTTGTTCCAACTGTCCTCTATTCGATATTAAATATTTATCACTCGCATCCTGGTAACGACCTGTCTTCGATGCGTTTTGTGGGATGCGGGTCTGCTCCATTACAAAAAGGGATCCAGGAACAATTTTATCAGCGCTTTGGCTTGAGAGTAGGAAACCTCTACGGCCTCTCGGAAACAGGTCCGACACATATCGATGACCCGACTCTCGAAGATTGGAAACCGGGAACGATCGGCGTACCTCTTGATGTGAATGAAGTGAAAATCTTCGACGAAAACGACGTCGAACTGGGACCGAATGAAACTGGGGAAATAGTTGTGAAAGGGGAAAATGTTTTCGTAGGCTATTTCAGAAATGAAGCGCATTACAATAAAGTGGTGGTAAACGGCTTTTTTCATACGGGAGACCTGGGATACAAAGATGAAAATGGTGTTTTCTATTTTGTGGACCGCAAAAAAGACCTGATTATAAAAGGGGGTATGAATATCGTACCTGGTGAAATCGACGAGATACTGATGATTCATCCTGCGGTAAAAGAGGGTGTGACAATCGGGGTACCGGATGAAATGTTCGGGGAAGAAGTGAAAAGCTTCGTTGTTCCGAAAGACGGGAAAATGGTTACTGAGGCTGAAATTATCGAACACTGCACGCACTACTTACCGAAAACGAAAGTTCCGAAATATGTTGAAATCGTGGACGATATCCCGAAAACACACTCGGGAAAGTTATTAAGAAAAAAGCTAAGAGAACGTGAGATGTCATCTTAATATCTTCGATGACCATGGGGCTTTTTTGAAAAATCGCCCCCTGGACCTCTAAAAAACTTCTTTTATGCTGATTATTTTTAAAGGAATATTATGATAGAAAATAATAAAGAGCTTAACGCAGCAATCGAAGCGATACAAAAAGCAGGAGATGTCCTGCGGCGTAACTTCGGCCAGAAATACCGGATTATTCGCAAATCGCCTCGCGAAATGGTTTCGGAAGTGGATATGCAATCGCAAAAAGCTATCCTGGATATACTCTCAATCCACTTTCCCGAATACGGGATTATTACGGAAGAAAAAACTTCGGAAATCGATTTAAATGGAGATAACTGGATCATCGACCCTCTGGACGGAACGCATAACTATATTGCGGGATTGCCTTTCAGCGGTATTTCCATTGGACTTACGAAAGGAAATGAATTTCGTCTGGGAGTGATCTTCTTTCCAATGGAAGACCGGTTGTATTATGGGGTGAAAGGACAAGGCGCGTTTCTTAATCATCAACGGATAGAAGTAGCCTCGAACCCGGAACTTTCAAAATCGATTGTTAGTTTTGATAATCAATTCCATTTAAATAAGAATTCATTCGATTATTATAAGAAACTTACGGAGCGGGCATTTACAACCCGAATACTGGGGACAGCTACAAACGATATGTGCATGACGGCAGAAGGGAAACTGGGTGGCCGGATATGGGTGAATACAAAGATTTGCGACATTGCTGCGGGGATTGTGATCGTTACGGAAGCAGGGGGGAAAGTTACGAATTTTGACGGTTCATTGTGCACGATGGAATCAAAACAGGTCATCGCTTCAAATGGGAAAATACATGACGAATTAATGGAGATTGTAAGATAAATATCGCAGATGTGCGATTATAAAACGGAGGAACTGAATGAAGCCGATTATAGGTATTACGATGGGAGACCCGGCAGGTATCGGGTCGGAAATCATTGCCAAAGCGCTAAATAAACAGGCAGTTTACGAAAGCTGCCGCCCGGTTGTGATCGGAGACAAGAAAGCGATGGAAGATGCAGTAAAAATAGCTGGTCTGACACTTGGGGTTCATGGAATCGAAAAACTGGAAGATGCACGGTATGAATATGGAACAATCGATGTTTATGATATGAAAAATATATCGTATAATAAAATCCCCTTCGGGAAAGTAGATGCAGAATGCGGAAGGGCAGCAGGGGAATATATCGAAAAAGCGATCGATATGGCTATGAAAAAAGAGATCGCTGCAATCGCGACAGCTCCAATTAATAAAGAATCCTTCGACCTTGGGGGATGGGGTAAGAAATACCGGGGCCATACGGAGATGCTGGCTGCTTTAACGAAATCGGAAAAAGCATCGATGATGCTGGCGAGCGGGAACCTTCGCGTAATCCATGTTACAACACATGTCTCGATGCGGCAAGCAGTGGATTTGATTAAAAAAGAGCGGGTATACAATACGATTATTAAAGCGCACGAAGCATGTCAATACCTGGGAATTCAATCTCCGCGGATAGGAGTTTGCGGATTGAACGCACACGCGGGTGAAAGCGGAATCATGGGATACGAAGAAATCGAAGAGATTATCCCAGCGATCGAAAAAGCGCGTGCTGAAGGTATGAACGTGGAGGGCCCGGTTCCGGGAGATACTATCTATCCGAGAGGAAGAACGGGAACCTTTGATGTTATTGTTGCGATGTATCATGACCAGGGACATATTCCGGTGAAACTAATGGGAT
This sequence comes from Acidobacteriota bacterium, assembly GCA_021817755.1. GTDB lineage: Bacteria > Acidobacteriota > Aminicenantia > UBA2199 > UBA2199 > JAKAGC01. The sequence continues at coordinate 2,676 of JAKAGC010000142.1, forward strand.
TCCTTTGGGATGGTGCGGTTTGGTCGTCGGTGAGCGGTGTGAATATCACGATCGGACTTCCGATTATTCGAGTTTCAGTGGATCACGGAACGGCTTTCGGTAAAGCAGGAAAAGGCATTGCCAATGAAGTTAGTATGCTGGATGCGATCGAGTATTGTATTTTAATCGCTAAAAATAGGAATTTTTGAACCACGGGAAAACCGGGTTACAGATAGATATAAGTTATATCGAGGTGCAAATTGGATGAACGGTTGGAAAAAGTAGTACGGGCAGTTTTTTCTATCGAACAAGATACAGTCGATGAGAATTGGACCTCCGACGATATACCGGATTGGGATTCGGTAGGACATCTGAATCTCATAATGGGGGTTGAAAAAGAATTCAATGTAAAAATCGAAATCGAAGAGATGTTCGAGATTGAAAAACTGGCAGATATCGTTACTCTTCTTAAAAAGAAAAATATTGCGAATTAAATTTTGGTAAACGTATATAGGAGTAAATCGGGGGTCAGAAGAAGATGAAAAAAGTATTGATTATAGCAGCGCATCCTGACGATGAAATCCTGGGATGTGGAGGTACTGCGGCTCGAATGGCGCGAGAAGGTGATGAGGTATTTACGGTAATCCTTGGTGAAGGAATCACCTCGAGAGATGAGAACCGCCAACGGGAAAAACGGGAAACAGAAATCGCAGGATTGAAAGCACAGATATTAGAAGCAAATAAAATTGTGGGTGTTAAAGACGTTTTTACTTTCGATTTTCCAGACAACCGGTTCGATTCGGTTCCGCTTCTCGATATCGTGAAAGCGGTAGAAAAAATCAAAGATAAAATTAAACCGGATATCCTGTTTACGCATTATGAAAATGATCTGAATATCGATCACCGCGTAACATATCAGGCTGTTTTAACAGCAACACGTCCGATGGAAGGGGAAACTGTAAAAGAGATTTATTCTTTTGAAGTATTATCTTCGACGGAGTGGAATTACCCATTGAGTTTTAGCCCGGATTGTTTTTATAATATCAGTGAAACAGTGCAATTGAAAGTCGATGCGATGGCGAAATATAAGGGCGAATCCCGTGAATTTCCCCACCCGCGTTCTTCGGAAGGAATCCTGTTAAATGCAAAACAATGGGGAATGAAAACCGGAATCCCTTATGCGGAAGCGTTTAAGGTGGTACGCCTGATAAAATGATGCGCATACTGGTTACGGGAGCAGCAGGATTTACAGGCAGAACCCTGGTTCCTCTTCTACTTGAAAAGGGCTATAATGTTTTTCCCATGGACCGGGTGAGTTCAGGGTTTCCCGGGGAAATTATTGCGGATCTGTCTGATGATGGATTAATCGATACCTTGAATGCGTTACAGAGTGTCGATGTGGTAGTTCATCTGGGTACCCGTGTGGGATGGGATGGGGGAACGTCCGCAGATTTATTCAAACCGAATGTCCTGGCTACAGGTATACTGGCAGGTTGGGCGCAGAGGCAAGGTGCACATTTTATTTTTGCTTCGGCTGCTCTTATTGCAGGAGAACGGGAGACTCATATTACTGCTCAAAGAGGGGTGAATACTTCGAATGATTATCTTTACGGAAAATGGTTAGCAGAAGAGTTGATCCGGGTTTCGGGTGTACATCATACGCATTTGCGAATTTCGGGTATATTCGGCAAAGGGGGACCGTTTCACCTTGGATTAAATCGAGCGATTGCTTCGGCATTGGAAGGAAAACCGCCGGTACAATATGGCGTAGGAAAAATCAAACGTAATTATATATATGTAAAAGATTTGTGTGAAGTGATTCTTCATTGTATACGCAGCATAAAAACCTCCAAACCTATGGAAGGTGTTCAAATGGTGGGAGGACGCGAGGGGATAACAATAGCGAGGATGCTGCAAGATATATGCGATATATTATTACCTGGAACCAACCCGGAAGTACGGGAAGGGAACGGGGGTTATGACCAGATCGTGGAAGTATCGTCCTTATTGCCAAAAGGCAGGGCGTTCAGAGAGGCTATTTTAGATATTCGAGCAGAATTAAATAAGTAGAGATTAGATAATGAAATTGGGAATCTTTTCTGATATACACGGTAACTGGCATTCGTTTTCAAAAATATTTGATGAATTAAAACGAAAAAAATGTGATAAACACCTCTTCCTGGGAGATGTCTGCGGATACTATTTTCAGCAAGATGAAGTCATCGATATGCTGAGAGAATTACCGGAACTAATTGCTCTGGCAGGAAATCATGATGTGATGTTTCTGCGTTCGATAGAGGATGAATGGATGATGAGAGGATATACAGAGAGGTTCGGTTTGTCTTTCAAACTATTGAAAGAGAATATTAAACCGGAAAATCTCCAATTCCTTCAAAATCTTAAAAGACAAGTCTATATTGAAGAGGAAGGGATTGCGGCTTTTCACGGGAGTCCGTGGAGTCCATTAGAAGAATACGTGTATCACGATTCATCTATGGAACGGTTTGCAAACCTTCCTTACCGTATCGTATTTCTGGGCCATACGCACAGGAATATGGATATTACTCAAGGAAAAGTACGAATCATTAATCCGGGTTCAGCAGGGCAGCCGCGAGATGGGAAATGGCCGACGTATGCAATTTATGATACCCAGAACGGCAAATTGTCGATCGAACGAGTTAAATTCGATAAAGAAGCTCTGATCGCGGATATCCGTCGCAGGAATGATACGAACGAGTATTTGATCGATGTATTGAAACGAATAAAATGAAATCGACTTATCCACTGATTACACTGATTATTTCTGCCCACGAAAGGTGCGGCGCACCTGACCTATATTTTCTACCCACGAATTAAATGAAATATCACGAATTAAAAGAATGTTAATGTATATTGATTTGATGAATTATTCTTCTACTGACCGGGCGACCGGCAGGTCGCCCCTACAAAAATATAATGCGCAGTGGGGATTTGTGGCGAAATAATATGAAAACAAATAATCGATATCGTATGTTGGTTACAGCGGTTGGGGGAGACCTGGGCCAGAGTATCATCAAATGCCTGAGAGATTCTTGGTATGCCCCGATTATTACGGGTATCGATATGAATGGGTACGCAGGTGGCCGGTCGGATGTGGATACGTTTTATAAAGCACCTGGGGTTCGTAATGAAATTGAGTATACTCAATTTATTAATGGGTTGATCGAAAAAGAAGGAATAAATTTTATTTTCCCAATGTCGGAAGTTGAAATCGACTTTTTCAACAGGAACCGGAATAAGGGGCTATTTCCCTCAGAAGTGAATGTGGTGATAAACGATTCCTTTATTATCGATACATTTATAGATAAATATAAAACAATCGAATTTTTTAAAGATAATGGATTGGCTTTTCCAAAAACCTTTTTATGGAAAGAAGGGGAGAAAGTTGATAAATTCGATACCTTCGATACATTCCCGGTTATTCTGAAACGACGAAAAGGAAGCGGAAGCCAGGGACTTTTTATTATTCATGATAAAGAAGAAATGGAATTTTATTTGAAACGGTATCCGGATTCTATTTTACAGGAATACATACCGGGTGATGACAATGAATATACCTCGGGTATTTTTAGCGACGGAACAGTTTCTCATATTATCACTTTTAAACGGATTCTCTCTCCTGGTGGATACAGCCAGCAAGTGGAACTGGTAACAGACGAGAACGTAAACGAGTTACCGAAACAGATCGCGAATATATTGGCGTCGAAGTATAATTTCAAAGGGTCGCTAAATGTCCAATACCGGTTTACGGAACGGGGTGGAATACCGTTTGAGATAAATCCGCGGTTCTCGAGTACTGTTTATTTCAGGCATTTATTCCAGTTTCGGGATGTGGAATGGGTATTGAATATGATGGAAGGAAAGCCTGTGGAATATATACCATCAATGAAACGGGGAGTGGGTGTCCGTAAATTAAATGAAGTGCTATTCGAACATGAAGATTAACTATTGGATTATTAAACTAAAATTCCCGACACTGTGGCGGATTGTACGGAAAAAAACCGAACCTGGTTATGAAAATGGAATGCTGACTTATATCTATGCAGGTAAATGGGCATCTATAGCATTAAAATATCTTGTACAACGTAAGAAGATGCCTTTTGGGATCGAGAAAATTCAGGATAGAGAAAGCGTCAGCGGGCCGATTCTTCATCTACATAATGTTAGAGATGACGAGAATAGACTTCTTATTATGAAGATTTACCACCATGTATTAAATATCCGACGGACGATTACAGAAAAACTGCTGGATAAATTCAAATCCTATCCCTATTTTATAGGGAAGAATCCATTTAATCATGTAACAGCTTGCATCGGATTTAATGTGGCTGAGAAGTTGAATAACACGATTTATATGGCTTATTATGCAAAATGGAAATATTATAACCCGGGCGTTAACGGGGAAGATAAAAATATACTGATTATGCCGCGCACGGATTGGGACGATATCTTAATACCTGAGCTAAAACAATTGGTACACCAAGTAGACGTGGAATCCGATTTTTCAGGGAATTTCCGGCAGATGCAAATCCTGGTTAAATCGTTTTTCCGTTCAATCTTAGGAATTATGATCCATTTATTTCGTACGAACCCTGAGAAGAATAACAGTAAACCTTTTTCTTTTAAAGATTGTAAAATTATGACTTATTATGCGATGGGAGTGGAAAAAGGGAAAAGGAATGATATTGGGTTTATTCATGAAGGAAACCTCCCAACATCGCGACTTGCTTTATTTTGCAGATATCCGACGATGGTTCCTTCGGAAGAAGAGATGAAATGGATCGAAGCGAATGGAGTGGTGTGTTATGGTTATCCGGGGGTATCCCGTGCCGTGCCTCGCGTTAAACCCTGGATTTCGGGGAAAACCTATTCCTATGAAATGGGCCGTTTTTATGGGGTGTATTTACGAACCTTATTAAAAGGAGTAATGGAACATAAAAAGGGATTCGGCTGGTTAGGGGCGACGATATGGGAAATGGGAAAGAAAACGGTTTACTGGAAAGATTTTTTTATACATAATCATATCGGGATGGTAATCAATTCGATTCCAGCGCTTGAAAATTTTGTCCCGAATATGGCATTATCGGAGATTGGAGGAATTTCAATCAATCTCGAACGTTCCATTTTATTCGATTATTGCACTTATATCCATAATCCTCCGGGGCATATCTATTTTATAACAGGTCCATACAGTCTGCTTCAGATACCGGAACCGTCGTTGAGTCTCTACACGCTCCGTGTGGGATCGGTGAATACTGAAGACAGCGAAGAAATAGAAGGAATCGACGCACTGCGGGGAGAAAACCGGAAAGTGATCGCATTATTTGATGAATTGCCTAATGATGTCTTTTTCGGTGAGAGTATCCGGGAGTTCTATGGAGCTTTTATCGAACTGGCAATAGCAGATGACAGGTTCTCACTACTGATCAAAACGAAGAAACCACAGGTATTGGAGTCGATGCCGGATGAGATACGAAACGGTATTCAGGGGTTAATGAAGGCGGGACGGTGTATGCAGGCAGGATGGAAAATAACGGCACCTACTGCTGCGGCTCAATCCGACATGGTTGCTGCGGTCCCTTCAACAGCTGCTTT
>JAKAGC010000143.1 GCA_021817755.1 Acidobacteriota bacterium
TCCCAATAACTAATTTTGTTTAAACCCCCGACAGCTGTCCCCACCCAAATTATTCCCGTTCGGTCTTCATATAACGAAAAAATTGAGTTATCACTTATTGAATTTTTTTTTTTTATATCACGTTTAAAAATTTCAAATTTTCCTGTGATCGGATCAAAAAGGTTGAGACCTCCTTCACCTGTCCCCACCCACAAATTACCTTTGCGATCCCAAAGAAGAGAATATATTATATCACTGGATAAACTCCATGGATTAGAAAAAGAATGGGTATATCGCTTTATTTTCTTTTGGATTGGGTCCAGGCATAACAAACCTTTGCCTTCGGTTCCGATCCATATATTTCCATACGGCCCCTCAGCCATAGATGATATCCTTACCTGGTTGAATGAATTATTTTTATCAGGATCATATCCCCAATGGGTAAAAGATTTCCGTTGGGGATCAAAGCAATCAATCTCACCTGAACCTGTTCCAATCCAGATATTTCCCTGAGAATCCTCCATTAGCGAAATAATCTCATTATTTGAGAGAGAGTCAAGTTTACCAGGATTATTAAAATAACGAGTAAAAAAAAGATTAGCCGGATTTAAATAATTCAATCCATTAGAAGTTCCAACCCAGATCATCCCATTGTGATCCACGATTAGTGCATTAATAAAATTATCGCTTAATGAATTTTTATTAGAAATATCTGCTTTAAATTGAGCGATTTTAAATGTATCAAGATCTATTCGATTAAGTCCCCCAGTAGTTGTTCCAACCCAAAGATATCCTGATTTATCCTCAACAACTCTGCTAATAAGATTATCAGATAATGAATATTCTTTTTTTCTATCTTTTTTGATTACCAGGAAATTATAGCCATCATACCGGTTCAATCCATCTTGGGTTCCAACCCATAAAAATCCTTCTCTATTCTGAAGGATACAAGTTACAGTGCTCTGAGAAAGCCCCTCTTTAAAAGTAAGAGAATCAAATGCAATATTATCGAATTTTTCCAGGGCAAACGAAGGAGACACCATCCCCCCTATCATTAACCAGAATAGGGCCAACCAGGCAGATAACCTGAAAACCCGATCGCATATTGACATACAACTATAGGATTATTGTTCCTTTACCGTATTGCATTTGTTATATATAGATTTAAATAAATGCAGTCCTCCGACTGCGGCTAAATAAAAGGCTACTATTAAAATATACCAGAGAGAATTCTCTAAACCTGAAAAAAGCACAATTAGAAAAGGAATAATTATAATTATTCCCAAATAGATAAAATAAATAATGGGTTTATTTTTTTCAATAAATAAAATTTCCGAACTCCATCCCATTGCAGCGAAAAATACAAGAGATGCATGAACGCAATAAGCTGCCTCAAATGAAGGAGTATATAGGGATATATAGACGAGGAGAGAGAACAAGCCTATAATAACAGGGAATGAATAATGCCATTTTCTTTTCATGTGAGAATTAATTATAAAGGTTATGATAGTTTTAGTCAATCCCTATTATATTACAACTCTCCCGAAGCAATAAAATATATTTTTGATTATCCCGCGCTCCATATTTTGGAGACACGGGATAATATTAAATTATATTCTCATTTTAATTCAGCCGCTAAAGGATCTGATATTGTTTTATCATATTAAATTTAATACTTTAGCCGCGATGATAGACAATTGAAACAAGTGTTTTATCATCACCACCCATATTCACTGATAAAGCATAACTACGATCTTTTGGAATCTGAATTTGTGCCGCCCCGGCATTCCCTGTTAATTGCTCCCAAACAGTCACCGCCTGGTGAACACCGGTTGCCCCTGTAGGGTGTCCCCAACCGATTAACCCTCCGGTGGTATTAAAAGGAATTTTGCCATCCCTGGCTGTATTCCCGGCAAGGATAAAATCAGGTCCCTCACCCGGTTTAGCAAATCCAATGGCTTCTGTTGCCATTACTCCTGCAATGGTAAAACAGTCATGGGTTTCTACCGTAGCTAATTCATTAATAGAAATACCTGCAATTTCCAGGGCATATTTAACTGCTAAATTAGTTGTTTTTAATGCTGTTATTTCTGGAGGTTGTTTTGTAATATCATCCTGAATATGGGTAAATCCCATAATCTCAACGGTTTCATTTGAAGGAATTCCGATCTTTTTTAATCCCTCTTCAGATACGATAGCAATCGCAGATGCACCATCAGAAACTTTTGAACAATCGAATACATTCAAATGATCCACAAAAGAATTGGGTGTTGGCTCCATCATTCCTTGGGCTTCTAGATCCTTTACAGTGTTATTATATTCCTGGGCAGTAGGACACAATCTGGCATTTTCAACCGCATTCCGATACCAGCGAGCCATTGCTTTTCGGGTTCTTTCCCTGCCATATTTCTCAAAATAAGCGCCGGCTCTATCACTGAATTTTCCAGGGAAGAAATATGCATGCCCAGATTTCCGTTCCATGAACCATCCTGCTCCAGCCAGTATATCCGCTCCATAAATTGCTTTTACGGTATTCTGAACTTCGAATCCTACAGCCAGTACGACATCCGCAGTCTCTGCCAAAATAGATTTAATCCCTGCCATTAAAGCAAGTCCACCTGATGCACAAGCGCCTTCTACTGCGATCCCAGGTTTATATCTCAACCCTTCATCGATCATAGGGAAAAAAGCTCCGAGGTTTGCCTGCTTATTGAACCGGGAAGCCATAAAATTGCCAATTACACAATCATCAACATTCTGCGCTCCACCAATCTTCTTAAGTGTAGCCTGTCCTGCTTCTTTTATATAATGTTCCAGTCCCGGACGTGGTTTTTTGGGATTGAATTCTTTTCTTCCTGTTCCCATTGAAATAGTATTATAACCGGCAACCATATATACTTTTCTTCTAAGTTTTTTCATTATATCACCTCTTTGATGGCTTAATCGAAATATGCATTAATAGGACCATAAGCATGATAAAATCCGGTAAGTAAAACAGTGTTCACATCTTCTCCGGTTTTTGCCACATTATCCGATACTAATTTTTCTGCAATTTGCTTGGAACGAATACCATATCGTATTGCAAGTTCCGATCCCACCGTTTTCATGGTCTTCAATTCTGTAAAAATTACTTTTAGCTGTTCTTCTTTTTCCGAACTTCCTATTATTGCTTTCCATGACAGAGCCGATTTTGGTAAAGGCCCCAGCTTTTCATCTATATTAGCCTGAAATTCTGTAATAGGAATATAAGATTTTTTATCTGCATCATAGATACCTACAGGACGGCCTTTTTCATACTTCAAGAATCCATCTTTTTGGGATCCGTCAGCGTATTGACCTCCTTTTACACCCATCTTAATAAAACTATCCAGTAAATCACTGTGTAAATCTTCATCTTGTACATGGGGATTCATAACACTCATTATATACTGGCAAACATCCAAACCTACATAATCGATCAACTGGAAAATACCCATTGGCCGTATTAAAAAATCCTGACTGATTCTATTGACAGTATATACTGCTTCCACAAAAGACATTTCATTTACTAAACGTTGAACTTCAGAAATTCCATATAACGCATCCCTCATAAAATGTCCATTTCCAATAAAACCAGCAAAATCATTCGATGGGACAATTTTTTTTCTCAGATTCTTGGCCAAGGCGTTTGCAAACTCAACAATTTCGGGAAGTGTGTTTTTAGCCTGGATTAATTCCACGAGTTTTTGAACTGCAGGGGGATTATAAAAATGATATCCAATAATCCGTCCGCCTAATTCTGCACTCTCATCCAATTGATGAATAGGAATCGAAGAAGTATTGGTGAAGAACCAAGGAGATTTCTTATTATTACGGTCTATTTGAGTTAGGATTTTAACTTTCAAAGCAGGATTTTCAATAATTGCTTCAAAGATCAAAGTTGATTCATATGTGGCTTCCAATACGGTAACAGGGCGGACAATATTCAGAACATCAAATATGTATTGATCAATAATTTCCTCATTTTCAATCAAATCTTCTCTTTCCTGATATATTTTTCGCAATTGAACAGTCTTTTTTTCTGCAATCTTTCTGACTTGTGTTTTTAAAAATTGCATCAATTCTCCCAACGCCTTATGGGAAATATCGACTGCATTTAAAACAAATAGACGATCTTTATTTTCAGGTTTTAAACTAAGATCAGCCATTTCTATAGCTGTCAGAAGCAAGATACCGCTTCCCATTTTGCCCGCGGCACCGAGCACCGACACATTCTCAAGTCTTTCTGTATAAGTCATTGTTTTCTCCTGTATTTTAATCAAACAAAATCTGATTTTTACCAGTTAGGTTCGCGCTTTTCGAGAAATGCATGCATACCTTCCGTGCCTTCATTTCCAAAAGTATCTCCGAATCTTTCTTTTTCAAGTGCGCACCCAATTTCAAATGTATTTAGCATTCCCTGACGTGCAACGCTTTTTACTCGTTTAACCGCAATTGGTCCACGTGAAGCAATCTTATTGGCCATTTGTATTACTGTTTCCATCAATTGCTCAGGTTCGGTTACTTTTTGAACCAATCCCATACGCAATGCTTCATCGGCAGAGATCATATCCCCAGTCATCAAAATATGTAATGCATTCCCTAATCCAACAATACGGGGGAGCCGTTGAGTCCCCCCATATCCGGGGATTAAACCTAAATTCACTTCCGGTTGCCCGAATTTTGCTTTGGAACTGGCCACTCGAATATCACAAGCAAGAGCTAATTCACATCCGCCACCCAGTGCAAATCCGTTAATTGCTGCAATTACAGGAATTTCCAGTAATTCCAGCCGACGAAATGTACTCTGTCCTGTTTTTGAAAACTCTCTTGCCTGTTCAGAATTCATATCTTTCATTTCTGAAATATCGGCACCGGCAACAAACGCTTTTCCTTCACCGGTAATAACTAGTACTCGAATATTTTCACCGTCTTTTCCGGTAATTATTTCATCCAACAACAAATTCATTTCATGGAAAAATTGTGAATTCAACGCATTTAATGCACTCGGACGATCGATTTTGATTATTCCAATTTTCTCTTGTATACTATACTTAAGTATTTCATACGACATAAATTCACCTCCACATTCATAATTAAAAAAATCGTATTATTTACTTTTCAATAACCTCGCAGCAATTGTGTTTCGTTGAATTTGGTTCGTACCTTCGTAGATTTGAGTTACTTTCGCATCCCGCATCATTTTCTCAACAGGATACTCTTTCATATAACCATAACCTCCAAATATTTGAACCGCATCTGTTGAAACCCTCATTGCAGTGTCGGTTGCAAACAGTTTACACATGGCGGACATTTTTGTCAACTCTTTCTCTCCTGCATCCGACATGCGAGCTGCCTGATAAACCATTAATCTAGCCGCTTCAACCTGGGTAGCCATGTCTGCCAGGATATGACGTATTGCCTGGAATTTTCCTATCGGATGCCCGAATTGCTCGCGAGTATCAGCATATTGAATTGCTTCTTCAAGGGCTCCTTGGGCTATTCCCACTGCTTGAGCACCGATACCGATCCGGCTCCTATCCAAAACTCCCAGGGCTTCATAGAACCCTCGGTTCAATTCACCCAGAATATTACTCTCTGGGACTTCACATTCTTCAAAAATAAGTTGATTAGTGACCGAAGATCTTAATCCCATCTTATCTTCTTTTTTTCCCACAGAAAACCCCGGAAAACCTTTCTCAACAATAAAAGCCGTATGACCTCGATGCCCTTGGCCCGGCTCTGTTACTGCAATTACCATGATGATATCTGCAATTTCACCACTCGTTATAAATTGCTTTACTCCATCCAAAATAAAGGTATTACCTTTTTTCACCGCACGGGTTTTTATTGCACCCGAATCCGAACCCGCTCCGGGTTCAGTTAGTGCAAAAGCGGTCAATATTCTTCCATCTGCTACAGCAGGAAGATATTTCTTTTTTTGCTCTTCCGAGCCATAAAGCAAGATACCTTTTGTAGCAATGGCATTTACAGCATATGTTACACCTATGCCCCCATCTCCGCGGGATAATTCTTCAATACCAATGCTGGCCAACATCTGGGAATCAGAGATTCCTCCAAATTCCTCGGGAACCAGGACCCTGAAAAAATCATTCTGGGCCATCTCCCGGAAAATCTCAGCAGGGAATTCATCGTTTTCATCCAATTGTTTTCGAAGCGGTATTATACGCTTATTTACATAATCTGAAAACGAATCCTTCACCATCTGTTCATGTTCCGAAAAAAAATAATTCATTCGGCCTCCTTACATAGAATAAATGGAAAGTTATATCGTTAGATTTTATTTTAACAAAAAAGAATAAATTATTCAATTTAAAAATATAGACAGGTGTTTCGTCATTTTTATTTTGAAAATCGATATGATTTCTTTAAATCGTTACCATATTCCAATTCTAATCTTTGGAAAAATCCCAATAAATTATTTACCCCTATCCTCTCTTATCTACTTATTTTAAAAAAGAGAGAATTTTTTTTACAAAATTCGTCCCTTTTAAAGCTCTATTTCATAAATTACTAAAATCAAATCCTGATTGCTAAATATAATTAGTGATGCTGGGCAGCAGGGCATGACGAATAAGGCATACCGCATTTCCCTTGATTAGGGCAGGAAATTGGCGGCATTTCTGAAGCTGAAAAGGAATCTTTACTCCGAACCGCTCCCGGAACCGAAATAATACGATTGGTTTTCAAAGAACCACACACATTACAAGCAACTTCTCCCTGCTTAACCGTATTTCGGACCAATACTTCGCTAACTCTTCCGCAGTCTTCACATTTATACTCATATAAAGGCATTTACACTCCTCAAAACAAATTCCTAGTATTTATTTTATTCGCAATATATCGTTTAAAATAGAAAAACCGGTTTCTTTTCTTCCAGCCCCCGGCCCCATTATTGAAACATCACCCAATAAATCTGTGGTGAATGTCACAGCGTTCATTGCCCCCATTACGCCTGCCAATGGGTGAGAAAGTGGAATTTTTTCCGGGGATACGGATGCGATTATTGTATTTCCGTTCTTCTTAATAGTTCCAATCAATTTCCACTTACAGCCTTCCAATGACGCTTGTTCAATATCATTATGGGTAATTCCGGTTATTCCATTACAAGCAACCTCTTCTAATTTTAGTGAAGTACCCATCACCACATTGGCAATGATTGTCACCTTGCCACGTGTGTCATATCCTTCTACATCCCCTGAGGGGTCTGCCTCCGCATACCCCAACCCCTGGGCTTCTTTTAAAGCATTTTCATATGTTAATCCTGCCTCCATTCGGGTTAGAATGTAGTTCGTTGTTCCATTCAGAATTCCTTGAGCAGCAATAATTTCACAACCTGAAAGTGGACCATCTGCCATATTTAATAAAGGTGTACCGCTCATAACGGTACCTTCTATCAAAAATCTCAAACCTTTGCTATCTGCAAGTGTTTTCAATTCACTATACGCTAGTGCCGCAGGTCCTTTATTACACGTTACCACATGTTTACCATTATTAAGTGCCGCTTTGCAATGTGAAATAGCAGGTTCACCGGTTTTTAGATTCGTATAAGTCATTTCGCATAGCACGGTAGCATTAGAATATTTAATCAAATCCAATGCCTGCCAACTCCTTGAATCCTGGGTAAAGCTTCTTCCGATACAAATGTCCTCAAGTATCTCAGACAAATCCAATCCATCTGGATTATAAACTGTTCCATATGCGATATCGGAAATACCAACTACATCAAATTCAAATCCATACTGATTCTTTAAGAAAAAATTTTTTTCCAATAGAATTTCAATAAAACCTTGCCCCACTGTTCCAAATCCGATAAGGGCAATTTTATGTTTTATCATAACAGTCCTCCTTCTTCTCAAGATACATTATACTTCATTTTCAATATTCTATCGATACCATTCCTCAAAAAATAAATACTACCGATGAGAAATCCCAGCAAAACTGACTCGATACCCCATTTTCATTATATCCTTCGCATCTTTGCTGCATCGCGCACATTTATAATAAATAACATCTCCAATATTTTCACCATGAACGAGCCGTTCTTCTTTTGGTAAGAAATAAGCTTCCATCGTATCCAGGGGACGAGATGTTCCATCACTCTCATATTTAATAGTAATATTAGTCCCAGTTTCAAGAACTTTGTGAGCATTTTTCGTCCAATCGAAATCCTTAAAGAT
>JAKAGC010000144.1 GCA_021817755.1 Acidobacteriota bacterium
TATTATTACTTTTTATTTTTTATTAGAGGGAAATGATACGTTGATAATTTACGGGATCGGTGTCGCCTTCGGTATTGATTAATAGGATACGGGAAGTAGATGATAATTGCATTTGCTCTCGTGCTTCCCGGAGTTCAGGATCTTTAAGCAATGCAATTAAACCGGCCAAACCGGCAGCCCCGGATTCACCTGAGGTTATCTTTTCCCGATGATATGCACGCATGGCTTCAATAACATAATTGTCGGTAATACCGGTGAAGAGATGCATACCATCACGAATAATGGGCCAGGCAACAGGAGAAGGAATTCCACAATTCAACCCGACCATAATGGAAGTCTGTTTTCCGCGTGTGGGTAAAGGAGCCCCATTTCCAAACCTGACAGATTCAAGAAAACAATCGCAATCAGTTGGTTCTACACAGATAAGCCAGGGCCTATTAGACCCATATTTCCGGGTATAAAAACTAACGCCGGCAGCAGCTACTCCACCGACTCCGGCAGGAAGAAAAACAAAATCCACCTGGGGAGAATCATTGGTATGAAGAACATCCTCAAGCTCACGAAATAAGGTTGTATACCCGAGCATAATAAAACGGGGAATATCCATATACCCGGGATATGCGGTATCGGAAATGGCATACCAATTATTGGATTGGGCATCAGCAGCACAACGGGTTACACAATCATCAAAAGTTCCGGGCACCAAAACAACACGGGCCCCCTCGCTTTCGACATTATCTATACGAGCCTGGGCGGTATTATCAGGCATATATATAACTGCTTTCTGTTTTAACTTTCGAGCAGTCCATGCCACTGCACGTCCATGATTTCCATCGGTTGCAGCACAAAAAGTAAATGAACCGAGTTTATCGAGTAGTGCTGGATTACTGAAAACAGAGGGATCGAATGGAATGGCTTTCTTTGAACCAAAACGATCCTCCCAACGCTCCTTCAGAAATCGATATATTGCATAACTGGCACCAAGAGCTTTAAAGGCCTTTATTCCAAACCTCTGGGATTCATCTTTAACATATACCATCCCGACACCAAGAGAATGAGCAAGATCACGGGCTTTTACAAGAGGGGTTGGAGTGTAACCGTCAAGAGAACGGTGAAAATCCATCATATCGGACGCATTAAGAAAGGAAAATGAAGGATCTGTCCACTGGGGTTCGGGTTGAACAAAAGGATTAAAACTAAATTTGCAACGTTCAAATTCAAGATTTTGAGAATTCATCGGGGTCATAATATATTTTTTTATTTTTTCTTTTTTGCAAAAAAAGTAGGAAGAATTTTACCCAATGTATCCTGAACTTTATCCATAGTACTGGCCTGGGGCCCGGCAAGTTCACGGAGTTTTTTATTTGCAAGGGCATGATTGGGTTCAATTTCAAGCGCTTTTCTAAAATAGGATTCGGCTTTTTTGAAAAGTTTTTCGGCACAGAATAAAAGACCGAGAGCCACCTGGTGTTCGGCGTTCCATGCTTCCATTTCGGCGGCTTTTTTTAGATTGGCTTCTGCTTTTAAACGCTGATCGGCATAAGGAGTCTGGCATAACCCAAGTAAATGATAATAATCGGGTTTGGTGGAATCCATTTTAATGGCTTCTTCCATTGCCTTCCCCGCGAGCGTAAAATCTTTAATATTGTATAAATTTTTTGCACGTTTATATATTTCTCGAGCTTTTTCTTGAGGTTCGGTTTCTTTAAGAGATTGAGGATCGACATCCCTGAATCCGCATTTTTCATATGTGCCGCGTTTCTCGAAATCGGATAGAACCTGATGAGCACGTTTACCCAAATCGATAAGGAATTGAGCTTTTTTCAACATTTCAAGATTACCGGAAATCCATTCGGCTTTTCTTTGAGAGAATTCTTCGGAATAATTATTATAAGCGGAATCGATTTCACGCTGCGTAGCAGTAGTGGATAATCCTAAGAGTTCATAATAATTAAGATTTTTGTTTTTAACCTGGTCATAAAACAAGTTGACTGCGGATTCAAATTCCATGATTTCGGGGGATGTGCCTGAACCAATCATAATTAATCTCCTTTTACACAAAGATACGTTTTATTAACGTAAAATTTTTATAAATTCGCTTTATATTAGCCATGGTTTAATTTTATAATATTTTTGTTTCATTTACAACCGTTAAAAAAAAATACGGTTGTAACAAAGGTTCAGCGTTGAATGAAGGAGCGGAACAGACATTAAGAACCGCGGTCCCTTGACTTTATCTGCAAAATATGTTAAAAACCTATCCTATATTATTACAAAAATGGAAAACATTTCCATTTGAATTATAGAAGGATTTAATTATGGTTATCGATGTTACAAGAATAGGTACACAGGGTCTTGTGTTACAGGATAAAGTCACCCTGGATGAGCAAATGCTACTCGAGGAAGAAAGCCGTTTTACCGACGAACTGGTATACACGGTAAAATTTACTCGCGATGGTGACAAAATCCGGGCAAAAGGGCAAATCAAGACCAACGTTTCACTGCCATGCGTCAATTGCCTGGAAAATTTCGAGTTAAAAGTGGATTCGAAGTTTGATGTAATACTATTCCCGGTTCGATTGATTGAATCAAAACACACACCACTCACTAATGATGAAATGGAATATATTTTCTTCGATGGTGATTCGATCGATCTGGATCGTCTCCTTGTGGAGCAGGTAAACCTGTTTATACCTTATAATCCGATTTGCTCCCCCTACTGCAAAGGACTCTGCCCGAATTGCGGGGTAAATTTGAATTACCATGATTGCCAATGTGAAAATTCAATTTCTGAAATGAGATTATTTTTTGATAAGATATAAGAGGTGAAAATATGGCACAACCCAAAAGAAGACATTCGCATGCACGAACCAATAAAAGAAGAGCTCATCATGCTGTTAAAGTAGACAGCCTGTCAACCTGTCCACAGTGTTCGGAGCCGAAAGCACCCCACCGGGCATGCAAAAGCTGCGGATATTATGGCAGCCGCCAGGTTATTAAAGCCGAAGAAACCGAATAGCCACTTTATGGAGAAATGATCATTCGATCGAAATAGGTTTAATAGAGTCGTAATGGAAACAATGAGAGTTGCTGTTGATGCAATGGGCGGTGATTCCGCTCCGGGAGTTGTTATACGCGGTACTATCGGTTGCCTCAAAGACAATAGCGATATTTCCATCTTTTTAGTCGGCAAAGAAAAAGAAATTAAAAAAGAATTCCGTAAGAATAAATTCAATTGCCCTGGAAATCTTGAAATAGTCAATGCTCACGAACATGTTCTCATGCGTGAGCATTTCTTTTCATACTGGAAAAAAAGAGAAAAGACATCTATTAAAAAAGCATTGGATCTTGTAAAATCCCAAAAAGCCCAGGCAATGGTATCTGCGGGTAATACGGGTGCTGTTATGGCAATGTCGAAAGATGTGCTTGGCACCCTAAAACTAATCGACCGACCGGCCCTTGCTCTTCTAATGCCTACGCTGACAGGCCAATCCCTAATCCTTGATGTTGGCGCCAATGTAGACCCAAAACCGAAAAATCTGGTTCAGTTCGCCATTATGGGTAAAGTCTTCATGGAAAATGTGATGGGTATTAAAAACCCACGTATCGCATTAATGAGTATCGGCGAAGAAGAAGCAAAAGGTAATGAATTAATTAAAACAACTTACCAACATCTTAAAGCGATGAATATCAATTTCGTGGGAAACGTCGAAGGACGTGACGTTTTCAACGGTGCAGCAGATTTGATCGTTACGGATGGGTTTACGGGCAATGTTACTTTGAAAGTAACGGAAGGAACAGTAGATATCGTACTTGCATTACTGAAACGTGAAATTATGTCAAGCATTGTTGCAAGAGTGGGATTTTTCCTTCTAAGCAATGCAATCCGCCGCATTCGGAAAAAAATGGATTATGCAGAGTATGGTGGGGCTCTATTACTTGGAGTAAACGGGATTGTAATCATCGGTCACGGTTCATCCAATGAAAAGGCCATCCATAATGCTATCGTGTTGAGCAAGCGGTTTATAAAAGAAAATATCCTGGGGAAAATTACGGAAGAAATAGAACGCTTACAAGATCGATTTAAGGAGCTAAAATATGTATGAGAATGAAAACTATAAAATAGCAATCGTTACAGGAGCTGCCCGTGGTATCGGCAAATCAATCGCTTCCAAACTTGCTAAATCAGGAATGGATGTAGTTGTGTCCGACGTGTTATTGGAAGAAGCAGAAAAAACAGCAGAAGAATTCCGGGCATTAGGCGTTCGTTCGATTGCTATTAAAGCAGATGTTTCACGACCGGAAGACGTGGAAAATCTTCTCGAAACGACAGCTAAAGAAATGGGTGGGGTTCACTTCCTTATCAATAATGCGGGAATAACCCGTGATAATCTTGCAATTCGTATGTCTGAAAAAGAATGGGATATGGTCATCGATATTAATTTGAAAGGGACCTTCCTTTGTTCACAGGCAGCCTCAAAAATAATGATGAAGCAACGATTCGGCCGCATTGTTAACATTGCATCGGTAAGCGGTATCCTCGGAACAGCCGGCCAGGCTAACTATGCATCATCGAAAGCAGGTGTAATCGCATTAACCAAATCATTTGCCAGGGAACTGGGTAAACGGAATATTACCATCAACGCCATAGCCCCTGGTTTTATTATGACAGAAATGACAGAACAATTATCGGATAAAGTAAAAGAAGAATATATATCCAATATCCCGCTCAATAGAGCCGGAACACCAGACGACGTTGCCGAAGCGGTACTTTTTTTGATCTCGCCTTCGGCTTCATATATAACCGGAACAGTGATCAATGTTTCCGGAGGACTTTTAATCTAAAAAGATAGGAGATGAAAATGACAAAAGATGAGATTTTAGCCAAGGTAAAAGCAGTGGTCGCTGAAAAATTAAACGTAGGCGAAGACCAGGTTACCACTGATGCAAAATTCGTAGAAGATTTAGGCGCTGATTCACTGGACCAGGTAGAATTGATTATGGCTCTCGAAGATGAATTCGAAATGAAGATACCCGAAGATGAAGCTGAAAAATTAACAACTGTCGGTGCTGCTGTCGAGTATATCGTAGGAAAATAATCACTTTAATAAACAAATAATCGTACTCAGTCATGGATTTTACAAGAAAACCGATACAGTTGAGAAGAGTAGTGGTTACCGGCATGGGGTGTATCTCCCCTGTCGGTAAAACTGCTAAGGAAAGCTGGGAAAATATAAGAAACGGAAAAAGTGGAGCAGGTTTAATAACCCGATTCGACACCACCGAATTTGCATCGAAAATCGCAGCAGAGGTAAAGAATTATGATCCGCTGCAATATTTCGATCGTAAGGAGGTAAGAAAATACGATCCCTATATTCAATATGGTCTGATCGCAGCAGAAGAAGCAATGAAAGATTCCGGTATTAATACCGAAACGATCGATAAAGATCGTGCAGGAGTATTTATTGGTTCTGGGATCGGTGGAATTTCCACCATCGAAGCAAATAAAATGATGCTTATGGAGAAAGGACCGTCACGGGTATCCCCCTATTTTTTACCGGCCTCTCTGGCAAATCTTGCCAGCGGTAACATCTCGATACGTTTCCGATTTAGAGGACCTAATCTGGCCTGTGTTACAGCCTGTGCTGCCAGCACTCATGCAATTGGAGATTCTTTTAAAATCATCCAGAGAGGCGACGCAGATATAATGCTTGCAGGCGGTGCGGAATACCCGATAACCGAATTGGGTATCGCAGGATTTACTGTCATGAAAGCACTCTCTACCCGAAATGATGAACCGGAAAAAGCAAGCCGTCCCTTTGAAAGAGACAGGGATGGATTTCTGGCAGCAGAAGGCTCCGCAATCCTTGTTCTTGAAGACCTGGAACATGCAGTAAAACGGAATGCCCGAATTTATGCAGAACTCATCGGGTACGGGTATACCAGTGATGCCTATCATATGACTGCACCGGATCCGGATGGAAGCGGTGCTCTTCGCACTATGAAAATGGCCATCCAGGATGCGCAATTACAACCGGAAAATATCCAATATATCAATGCTCATGGGACATCAACCCCACTGAATGATAAAACCGAAACACACGCAATTAAACTTCTTTTTGAAGATTATGCGTATAAATTAAAAATCAGTTCTACCAAGTCCATGACCGGACATATGCTTGGTGCTACAGGCGCAGCAGAAGCTATTTTTTCCATTCTCGCAATCACCAATTCTTTTATTCCACCTACTATTAACTATGAAAATAGAGACGAAGAACTCGACCTGGACTATACCCCCAACGTGGGCGTCCCGATGGATCTGACCTATGCATTGTCCAATTCATTCGGGTTTGGCGGAACAAACGGTTCGCTGGTCTTTAAAAAATTTGAAGACAAATAAATCCTTTTATTCCGATAAGCCATTTTAAGGCTATTTTACCGGGGCGGTAACTAAAACCCGCCCCCGGTTTCCACTTACATCATCACCCGTTACTGTTTATTCAATAGCATTAAAAAATTATGTATGCGTTGTCCGGTGCCTTTAGCTCTCCGATAAGAAGGAAATCTTTCTTTTTCACAAAAAGTGCACAAATTAGTAGCTGAAATATTTTGAGATGCTATTCCTGATTCGATTAGCGAAAGGCGAATTCCTTTTTTTACATCCATTTCCAACTTTGTTTTATCGGGATTATTCTTCATTTCCTTAAAAATTTCATCTCTATAGGACATTCTATCAAATTGTTGATACAAATCAGGTCCTACTTCATAGCAGGAAGCTTCGATAGAAGGACCGAGAAAAAAATGTAATTGGGAGAGAATAAGTGAGGAATAATTCCGATTCAGGTAGTCGATTAATCGCTTCTCTATGCCCAATTGAAGTCCTTTCCAGCCAATATGAATGACACCACCAACAGAAACTTCAGGAGAATTATGCCAGAAAAACAAAGGCGTACAATCGGCTGTTTCAATTACTGCCATATCCTGGGGTTTCCGAACGATTAATCCATCTCCTTCAGTCTCGAAAGGTATATTCTCTTCGCCGAGAGAATGAATAATATCCGAATGAATTTGGGTTATGGCGGTTAAACGGCGAGGATGAAAAAATTCTTCCAAATCAGCCATTGAAAAATTCAATTCGGTATAACCGAAAATCACATTGGGTAATCGACATACATTGACAAAACGGTTGAGATACACTTCTCTTTCAAATATTAAATTCATGATTTCAATTCTCTTTTTAGATTCGATTTCCCAGATTCGATTTTCGGATTATAAAGTGAACCACCTGAGATTCTATACATCGTTTATGGGCCATCTTATTCGTTTTTATATGATATCCTGTTATAGCTTATTTGTCAACTTTAGGCCGTTTTGAATATTGCCGTTCCAGTGATTGGATATCCAGGTTACTTGACTTTCCACAAAATCGGGATTAAAATAATCACGTTATCAAAAGTTAACTTATTGGATATATAATAGTAGGAAAACCAATGGACAACAACGGAATATTTGAAATCGGAAAAGAAGTATATTTAATAAAAAGTAATGAACACGATTTTCACCGGAATATTTATTTGAAAAAATTTATCTCACCTTCGGGTGAAGAAAAATCATTAATCTTCGATCCTGGCACCAAAATCGATCTTCCTGTATTATTAAATGTTTTAAAAAAATTGATAGGAGGAATCCAGAATCTGGATTTTGTGTTTTTAAGCCACCAGGACCCGGACGTATCGGCCAATATTAACATGATCCTGACAACAGCTCCGAAAGCGGCAGTGATTTCTTCACTGGATACCTGGAGACTGGTTAAAATGTATGGACTCCCGGAAAAACGGTTTTGGGGAATCGAAAATCTGAAATCGGATACGGTTAGAATAAAAAAAACAGGGCATAAAATTGCTTTTATACCAGCATTATTTACCCATTTCAGAGGTGCAATGATGCTTTATGATTACGAGAGCGATATTCTCTTTTCAGGAGACTTTTTATGCGGATTAAATACGCGTATAGGTAAGGGGATATTTGCTTCGGAAGAATCCTGGAAAGGGATTTCGTTATTCCATCAATTATATATACCTTGCAACAAAGCCATATCCGACACAGTCGGACGCATTGGCATGCTTCCGAAAATTCCGGGTATAATCGCACCTCAACACGGAGATATTTTAAAAGGAAAGCTAGTTG
>JAKAGC010000145.1 GCA_021817755.1 Acidobacteriota bacterium
CCACCATCATTAAAGTCGCACCCAAAGCCTCTGAAAAAACCGTTCCGTAAGCCGCCCCTTTCATTCCCATTTTAAAAACAAAAATAAAAACCGGGTCCAGTATCGCATTCACCCCCAGCGAAATTCCCATAATCATCATCGGTAAACGTGTATTTCCAATCCCACGAATGATATATTCACATGTATTCATCATAAAAACGAATATCAAACCCGATAGAAAAATGGTTGTGTATTCTTCCGAAAATCCCCCTACCCTGCTTTCAAGGTTAGTCCAATGAAATACCCTTAATGCCAGTGGAAAGAATACGGTCATAATGATAATACTAAAAATGAAAGTTGAAATTAGTGAATAAACGACCGTTTCAAGCAATCCTTTTTCATTTTTTTCGCCCGTACGACGTGAAACTAATGCAATCGCTCCCGTCGATGTTATTAGGCCCAGCCCTCGCAGCATCCAAATAAAAAAACTCGCTGCACTCATCGCAGCAGTTTGAACCGATCCAATACGAGAAATCCAATACATATCGATAATCTCGAAGATTACCGAAAACATCGTAGACATCACCGCAGGTATTGCAAGCGATACCAGACTCTGGATAATCGACTGTTCGGAAATTTTATCTCTATCTTGCCACAGCATGACGTTATCTTACACGAAATTCACCTTTAGCACAAGCCCTCTAAAAGAAAGAACTCCCTACGTTTAATAACCCTCTCCCTTCTCAATTCTAAGTAAAACTCTACCTATGCAATTCAGATTTAAAATTATACTCTCTTCCTCAATAATAAAAAAATGAAATAAACTCTATATGTTTCCGTTTAGAAGCGCTCGTAAACCTCTTTATTCCCCTCTTTTCCATCATCTTCATTTAACAATTTAAGCAGGTATTCTCCCTTTTTTATTTTGATTTCACCACTTGCTCGTACAAGGTTATTCTCCAATTCCACAAATTTCGAATTTACATACACATAATCCCCTGCATCGATATATGTCCCTACAATCAACGACTTCACCTGTTTGATCTCTTCTTTTTCCTTTAATTTTTCTTTTAATCGCGTTAGGTTCAGTTCCCCGACATTTGGTTCAAAATAGATATTATCACCCAACCGAATTTCAATGATGCGAAAGCCCAATTCAAATAATGCGTGGGAAAGTCTTTCTTGAAGAAGTCGACCCAGAGGTTCCACATGGTCCAGGTTATTCAGATTCGCAAAAGATAATAATCCGATTTCCTGGTTCTTTAACGATGGTTTTCTTAATGTATCGTTAATCATTTCAGCAAGTTTTCGAATATCGATATCCCGGGATGTATCCCTGTGTAATATCACTCTCGTTCTGCAATCCATTAGAAGCAGAGCAAATAATAGAATAACCCATAGTTTTTTCATTTGTGCCTCGCAGCCTATCACAATCGACTACAATTTCGTTTTGTTTTTACTCGGTAAAATATCAATATGGCGTGAATAAAAAAATGAAACATTCCTTCGTGAATCAAGAAATAAACTGTCTTCATAACTCGTCATCGTAAGATGATCTTTATATTTTCCAATCAACGATTCCAATTTTTCTCCCTTCAATTCCCTCACTATCAATTCCGCAAAATTCGGACCCGCTGCTGTACTCAGTTGAATCCCACCTGAAAATCGTGGATTGATTTCAAAAAAAATAATTTTACGTTTATGTATTTTTCCCTGAATATTGATTGCCCCTTCGAACCGCATCTTACGTCCGATTTTTCGTATCCATTCTGTTAATATCGAATTTTTAAAAGTCCGTCCACGATCCGATACCCCCGAGCGAATTACCAATCGGTATCTCGGAATCATACTAATTAACTCACCATCCCTCGAAAAATACGCATCAACTGTAAATTCCTTACCCTGTAAATAATCTTGAATAACAGGATCATTCACATATTCCACAAAAAAATCCAGCTCTTTTTTATTTTTTACCACGTATGAATTGACACTCCCACGCCCCATTCTCGGTTTCATAAACAATGGATACGACATCTTATAACTCAATTCAGACGGTATATATGTCTTCGGAAAAGGCAACCGGTTCTTTTTAAAATGAAGGAAAGTCTCCCTCTTATCATTACAAATGAATACTGTTTCCGGTGGCGATATCGATACATAAACCCCTTTTTTTGCGAATTCTTCTTTATGCTTCGCCCAGAGTAATAACTCCTGGTCGATCGTAGGGATAATAATTCCAATATCCTCTTTTTCTACGATGTGCCCTATTATCTGAAGATAATTCGGTTCTTTTACAAGCGGAACCCGGTAATGTTTATGACTGAAGAAAAGTGCAGGTGAATTCGTATCATTATCCACCGTAATCACATTTCCATTTGTTCCAGTCGCCTGTAAAGCCAGTCTAAAATTTCTGACCAGGGCAACTCTTCTCGAAGCTGCTGTTATTAAAACATTGATATCTTGCATTCCTTTACCGTTTTATATGATATTATTTTTTTCAAAAAAATCGATAATTCGGTATACACCCATGCCGTCCACCAGCTTTTTACCATCGGTGCCCATTTCAATTCTCTTCTCAAGAGTCAGTGTTTTCATCTTTTCTACTAAATCCACCCTTAATAAATCGTCAATATTTGAAATTTCTAAACCCGCCCCTTTATTTTCGAATGCTTTAGCAATAAATTTTTGTTCATTATGATAATATAGATACAGTGCCGGAGTACCTACCGCAGCCGCTTCAAATGCAGCAACTCCAGAAGTTATTAACGCCGCATCCGCCTCGAAAAAAGCCCTTGCAAGAGTTTCTGTTTTCCCTACAAACCGAATCCCCTTGTAAATTCGTCGAAGTGTTTTCGGACTATTTTTTTTTAAATAGAATCCCGGCGCTATTTTTACTTCATATCCGTGGCGTGTTAATAAATCCACTCCTTCTCTCAAATGAGAATAATCTGCCCCCCCACCGAAGCATATTAAAATCCGCTTCATTTT
This sequence comes from Acidobacteriota bacterium, assembly GCA_021817755.1. Taxonomy (GTDB): domain Bacteria; phylum Acidobacteriota; class Aminicenantia; order UBA2199; family UBA2199; genus JAKAGC01. Next base: position 2,968 of record JAKAGC010000145.1, read on the forward strand.
ATCTTTATACTTCCGTTTAACCCTATGAAAATGCCTATAGCGTGTGTGAAGTATCGCATAGTCCGGACCATCCAGTAAACTTCCCAGACGTTCCTCCGAATAAGGAAACAATTTTTCTACAGAGCAATCGATTGTAAAATCAGTATTTTGTTGCGATAGTCCAAGATCCGTTATTTGAACTGTGGATTTCCTTTCCCTACGCCCATGTTCCAGCAGCCCCAGGTCCTCTTCATCAAAATGTCTTAAATCGAAGACAATACTTTTATATTCCGAGGCATCTCTCCGTAATAATTCTTTTGCTGTACAATAAGAAAAACCTTTTTCATCGAGGAAACGGGTTACCTTTTTATCCTTTTCTACACAAAATAAAACCTTGCATTTACTCTTAAGTAAAGATGCCAGGTATGAACTTCTGTTTAAGTGCCCGAAACCGGTTTTCTGCGATGCATCGGTTCGGAAGATAATCATTGTAACCCGTTCCTCAACCCGGTCAATTAACCGAGAACCTCGCGAATTATATTCATTGCAAAATCGATATCCTGTTTCGTAATCACCAGAGGTGGAGCAAAACGGATAATCCAATCATGCGTTTCTTTACAGAGAATTCCTTTTTCTTTCAATCGTGTAGTATAGGTACGTGCTTTGCCTGCCGATTTCTTCATTACCACTCCGATAAGCAGACCTTTTCCACGGACCAATTCGATTTTATCTGAATTCATTGCTCTCAATTGTTCCATAAAATACTGCCCCAGTTCTTTTGATTTATCAGCCAGGTTTTCATTAAGTAACACATCGATAGCCGCAATCGCCACAGCACAACCCAGCGGATTTCCACCAAAAGTCGAGCCATGAGTTCCAGGTTCAAACACACCAAGTACTTTCTTATCTGCTGCAACACCGCTTACAGGGAAAACTCCTCCACCAAGCGCTTTTCCCATAATAATAATATCAGGAATAATTCCTTCATGCTGGAAAGCAAAAAGTTTACCCGTACGGCAAAAACCAGTCTGAACTTCATCTACAGCTAACAAAATATTGTTCTGATCTGCAATTTCACGAAGACCTTTCAGGAATCCATCCGAAGGAACAACAACCCCTGCTTCACCCTGGATCGGTTCCACCATAATACCCACTGTATTCTTAGTCACTGCTTTTTTTACAGCTTCCAGGTCATTATAAGGTACGATTTTAAAACCCGGAGTAAATGGACCATAATCTTTCTTCGCATCCGGATCAGTCGAAAAAGAGATGATTGTAGTCGTACGTCCATGGAAATTTTCTTCAAATACGATAATTTCCGCCTGGTTATCTTCCACGCCTTTCACCCGATAACCCCATTTTCTCATCGTTTTGATTGCAGTTTCTACAGCTTCGGCCCCTGTATTCATAGGAAGAATCATTTCTTTCCCAGTAACTTCCGAGAGTTTTTTTGCAAAAACAGGCCATTTATCATTAAAAAATGCCCGAGATGTCAGTGTCAATACATCCGCCTGGTCTTTCAATGCTTTAATAATCGCTGGATGACGATGCCCCTGGTTTACTGCTGAATAGGCCGATAACATATCAATATACCGTTTTCCTTCCGGATCCTCAACCCAAATACCTTCTGCTTTAGAGATAACCACTTCCAATGGATGATAGTTATGTGCACCGAATGTATGCTCCATATCTATCAATTGTTGAGACGAATAATTCGTTTCTGTCATGTAACACCTCATTGTATTAAATTACTGTTCATTTAAATTTTTCTTGATATGATATTTTATCAGTTTAAAATTTAAGGTCAACCCCTTTTTCGTTAATTTAATAAAATATCGTTTATTTCCAGCCCTTTTTTTGAATTTAACTTAACTCGTAAAAACGAATCCCATTCAACCCAAAATACCTATCAGAACAAGCTATTACACCCCTAACAAATCATATTTTTTTCACAGTTGACAGAATAAAAATAATTCGATATAATTGACAATCCAAAATAGTAATTCAAAAAAACCCTTAGGGAGAAAAAAATGAGAACCCAAAAAATATATATGCTTGTTATTATTTTGACGGTGGTAACATTATTGATGACTGCATCAGTAGTGTTAATGGCCGTTCAGAGAGGAAAAAACCTGAAAAAGATCGACTCTCTTCAATCCACAGTCGAACAACTCAGTGCGAACCTCGACGAAGTCAGGATACATAAAGATAACGCAGATTTCTTTAATTTTAAAGAAAAAACATTCCAGTTAAAATACCCTGAATTTGCAAAGATAACCAATATTGTTTACCGGAAAAGTAAAGAATTCGGCTTAAATCCTTACCTCGTTATGGCTTTAATCCAGGTAGAAAGTAATTTCAATCGATACGCAGTTTCCTCTGCCGGAGCGTATGGTCTTATGCAGGTCAATTATTCCGTATGGAAAAAGGTATACGATATCAAACGTGAAAAACTCTTTGAAAAAGAATATAATATCGATCTCGGATTACGTATATTAACTCATTATATCCGTAAATCCTCAGGGAATCTTTTTCTTGCCCTTCAATGGTATAATGGTGGATTTATCGGAACCAATCTTAGTTTCAAAGAGAGAATTCTAAATTCCGGCTTTTTCCCATTGAAAATCAATTCTTTACTCGCTTCCCGGAACCCCGAAGAAAAATTATCTATGTAATTTTACTATTATTTTGTTCCGAATAATCGGTCTCCTGCATCCCCCAGGCCCGGGATAATATATTTATTCTCGTCCAGGCATTCATCTATACTACCCGTATAGATATCCACATTCGGGTGATGCTCTTCCACCATTTTAATTCCTTCCGGAGCCGATATAATCGATATAACCGTAATCTGAGTAAAGCCTTTCTCATGCAATGCATCGATGGTAGCGACAATCGATCCCCCTGTTGCCAGCATCGGATCAATAATGAAAAAATAAGGATCTACAAGATCACTCGGAAGTTTCTCATAATAAGTAACAGGAAGTTTCGTGTCATGATCTCTGTAAATTCCCATAAATCCCACTCGAGCATTAGGTATCAAACTCAGCATCCCATCCATCATTCCTACTCCTGCTCTTAAGATTGGGATAATCACAATATCGTTTTTCAGTTTTGCCCCCATAGTTCCAGCCAATGGAGTATGTACCGGACAATTTACCGTTTCCAATTTTTTCATTGCATCATAGGCGATTAACATTGTTAATTCGCTCGAGAGCTCCCTGAATTGTTTATGGTGAGTCGATTCATTTCGTAGAACCGTTAATTTATGCTTTACCAGAGGATGATTGATTTCATAATACATGAGTTACTCCTGATTAAAATATTTACTATTGATTATAGCCCAAAACCATTAATTTGGCAATTAAAGAGATAAGACTATTGAATTTTTTTTAGATTTGAGGTATAACAATTCAGGAGGAAATTATGGATGTAAAAGAAATAATACAAGAAGTAACCGAAAAAATCCAGCAGAGTGCAAATATTAAAGCTGTCTTCGGTGACCCTGTTGAAAGAGCAAATATAACCGTAATCCCTGTCTCAAAAACTTCGATTTCCGGAGGTGGCGGTGGCGGATTTGGACATTACGACGATGAAGATCGACCCAAAGGTGGCGGTCTCGGTATGAGAGTTAAAACCACTCCCGTTGGTTATATTGAACTCACAAATGATTCCGCTCGATTCGTAGAAATTGCCCAACCTTCGAAGATCATTATGGCAGGTATGGCATTGGGAGCCTTTACAGTCTTCTCATTCAGCCGTGTATTGCTCCGTTGGCTTAAGAATTAACTATTCTGTTTTTAAAATTACAGAGAGATAGGAGGATTTTTCCTCTTATCTCTCAATTATCCCCCAATATATAACCCCTTAGAATCGAATATCGATTTCCCATTATTTATTATAATCGATTCAATATCTCAAAAGGAGTGGGACAGCTTTTAAAGCTGTCCCCAACAATTTAATAGTTAATCGATTCTAATATTAATTAATTTGCGGATTTCCATTATTACCCGCCACAGACCAGTCTGCATATGTATTCGTATCCACAGTGGGATTCGTCCTCACTATCGTACTACCCGTTGGAGCAATCGGCAATGTCGTACTTCCCCATCCCGAAGGAATACCCGCAGAAGCGCCACCTTCCCACGCCACCTGATCTACCATTGTACCAGCCGAATTTTTCAAAATCAGCGCATCTCCATCATTATTCAGTGCAGGTATTGCACCCACTAAATTCGCATTATATCCATACAGAGCTTTAAAACCCGTCTTATTAACTGCAATTGTAAAATGTCCACCCCCAGCAATTGTTTTACCCGTCGGTATCGTATAAGTCGTTCCCGTACCATTATTATCAATAATTTTCCAACCACTGATATCCACTGTAGATGAAGATTTATTATACAGTTCGATCCACTCTTCCAGGGAATCTGTCCCGATCGTGTCATAATATATCTCGCTAAAAACAACTGTGCCACTTACACTCGCACTACTTGTGGTAAATGAAAACTCGCTTGAAGTTGCTTTATTACCCGATCCATCAGTCGATTCCACTACATAATAATAAGTAGTCGATGCCGATAGACCCGTTAAATTAATGCTGTGAGCCGTAACCTGTGTCGTACTACCAGTTGAATACCCATAGGAACCACTAGTCGTGCCATATTTTACATTTGAATCCGATAACTCGTTTGTTGTCCACGTGATCGTTGCACCCGATGAAGTGATACTTTGCGATGTCACTCCCGAAATCACAGGAGGCGTCGTATCTCCACTACTTCCCCCCTCTTCAAAATAAAACGTTCTCGGCAAACCCGCTGTTGTTCTTTCATCCGGACCCTGCGTCACCCCACCGCTTGCTGTAACCGTATAATAACTTGCTCCATCTGTCGTAAATACAAAATCACCCACGCAATAGCCTGCAAAACTTGTAGTCGAGCCCGTTGGACTTCCTTCTTCCGTTTGAAGAACAAGTGCCGGAGATGCAGTGATACAGGCAGCATTTGCCAGGAATACATTCTCTACAACATCGATACGCGGATGATACCAACCCACCGATTGACCCGAACCCACAGAAATACACCCTACTTGTGGAGTAAGACGATTCATATAATCCGAATTACCACTACTTTCGCTCCCATGATGCCCCACATGTGCCACTTCCACTCCATATGATGAAAGAAGCGGACTCGCTCCTCCCGGCATTACCGCATTAACTCACGGCGTCTCTACATTTAC
>JAKAGC010000146.1 GCA_021817755.1 Acidobacteriota bacterium
TTCGACAGCAATAATTTTGATTTTAGGATTATATCGTTTCAGAATAGTGGCTACCCCTCGTAGTGAAGCAGCAGTGCCAACAGAGTGAACAAATGCATCCACTTTACCATCTAATTGAGTATAAATTTCTTCAGCTAATTGGTAATAACCAGTGATACTGTCTGTATTATTCAATTGATCTGTCCAATAAGTATTGGGTTTTCGGCTTGCCTCTCTTGCGGTTTCGATCATATCCAAAATCAATTTTTTAGTGGTAAGGCCGCCTTCACTCGGGACCAGTGTTAAAGATGCACCGAATGCTGACATTTGATTCAATTTTTCTTTGCTAAAAGCATCAGAAGTGATTATTTGCAGTTTATAACCTTTTGCAACACATATTAATGCAAGAGATATTCCGGTACTTCCGCCTGTGTATTCTATGATAGTATATCCAGGTTTAAGCCGGCCATCTTCTTCTGCTCTTGCGATAATAGCTTGTGCCAGTCGGTCTTTCATGCTTCCGGTTGGATTTTCCCATTCCAGTTTTGTAAAAATCTTGGCTGCTCCCTGAGGAACAACTTTATTCAATTGAACAAGGGTTGTGTTTCCAATGGCGTTAAGTACATTATTAATAGAGCTCATTTTTCTCTTCTCCTATTTTATTAAAATCAAAATCGAATCCTTTCTTCAAATTATTCCTTTAAAAGACAAAATATCACAAAGGGAAATGGAATTCAAGCGTTTGAAATAGGTCATCTTATTTATAAATTAGATAAATTATGCAGTTAAAATTTGGATTTGAATTTTCTTTTAAACTTAAATGTTTTTCAAATTTTAATCTGTTATTTCTTCTACAATTTGTGTATCTACATCAAAAAATTTATAATCCGAGTATTTGAATTCCGTACGATTTCTCTCCCAAGCTCCAATCCTCCCGATCAGTCTACCCACGATAGGTCCTCCTTTGTATTTTTCAATCATCGTTACCTGTGTTGGAAACCGTAAACCTTGATAAAAAAATCCGAATGAAAATTCAAGACTCAGATATAACCGTGATTTAATTTTTTCAGCAAAAGTTAATAATTCCGGATACCCTTTTATCGATAAAGGATTAACTGCAATTTTAATCACAGAATAATCTTGTAAATCTATCCATACTACCCCAAATAACGATGTTATACCGGGCGTTTGAGGTGTGACATCGATTACTATACAGGAGTGACCATCAATAGTTTCTTTGGTAATAAAGCGGTAATTATATAAGGGTTGCATTTCAGTATCAAAAAGAGTAACAGGAGCAAAAACGGTTTTCTCTGAGAAAAAAGCAGTAGGTTTGACTCCCAGGTCTTCCGTATTGTTTTCATTTTTGACAGCCTCTCCGTTATTAGTTGGATCGGGTATTTTTAAGATTTCCCGTTTTTCCATAATATTATCATGGGTTTTAATAAGTCGATATGAGAAATGATATCGCTTAACCGATGAAACTGTATTGGGGATATTATAAACAGGCTCATCCCCCATTATATCATCTTCATAAGGTAGTATTCGTTCTTTAGAAAAGGAGGGTTTTACTAATGATTTTGATTCTACAATCGATTCGTTGCAAATAAAATGAAAAGCGGAATTTTTTAATTTTTCGCAATATTGGGCTGTTCCGAATAAAACCTTCTGCATTTCCTCCTGTGAAAAATTTATTTTCCGGATTTTATCCGAATCAGGGAATCTAAGCCTCTCAAAAGGTGATTTTTCTTTAGGAGGCTGGAAAAGATATTCTCTGACGCTTTCCTCACCGCATACGAATGCCTGATTTTGAACTCCATCTATTAGTACAAAATAAATATGTTCTCCCCTTCCCCATTCAGGTGAATTCATTTTTTTTTCGATATAATCCGACTTTAGGAATATTACTCCTTTTTTCTCTTTAAATACCTTTATCTCTTTAGTGATAGCCGGAGGAGAGTTGTCAACAGGAAATCGAATTATGAAAAGATCAAGGTTTTTATCGATAATTTCCTGAGGAACGTCAAAATGGAATTCAAGATTTTTTCCCGATTTTTTGATATCTGTTAATATTATATCTTCAGCCTCGATCATTTTTTTATTTATCCTATTTGGAGAGGTTAGGTTCAATGCCAGTAATTCTTTTTCTATTCCTTTCATTTGTAGATATGGAGTATTTTTTGCCAGGGAGCGCATGGTGATAATAGACACTTCAGGATGGTTTGATTTAACGGAAATATCGATACTATTTCCCTTAATACCTTGTATATTTGGAAAAGATATTTCATAGTACGCAAGTTGAATTTTTTCAATTTGAGAAACGATTGAACTTTCTGTCCCTTTAAAGTATTTTCCTCCTCCCGAGTCCAGCATATTTTCTAATGCAGGCTCGCCTGAAGATGCAGAATTATTATCTAAAATTTCTCCTGGTTCTGCACCATAATCTACCCCGTTGGGATTAACTATAAATAAAATAGATCCGCTTTTCCCAAGATTTTGACCAACTTTTTCGAGTGATTTGCGAATTCTCGAACCGGAACCGGGAAGGGCTCCGAGATTGGTATCGATTAAAGCATTGGAAACACCTTCTGTAAAAAAATAAATGAATTTATTGTCCTCGATCGTTTTGAGATAAAAATTAAGTAAATCGAATGCTCTGAAAAACGAATTGATTTTCCGTTCTATGAACAATGTATCATGAATACTGGATATAGAATCATTTATATTTGAAACAGTACGTTCATTCCGCCTCGCCACTATTTTCTTATTGATAATTCTTATCAGTTTTTCCCTATTCGTATCAGGAGATGTTTCGCCATGAATGGTTAAACCGATGAATGGTTCGATACTCATTATAGTAAAATGTATATCTTCGGGAGAAGATGCCAATATTTTTTTTGCAATTACTTTAGCTCTTTGTATACATAACCTGTCGGAAATTGTCGTATCAAATAAAAAGAAAATACGTCTTTGTTTGTTTAGAAGAGGTAACTTATTTTCTTCTGCCGGATGATTAATAGTAGATTCCTGCTCTTTTGTAAAATCTCTTCTATGAAATACGAAATCATTTACGGTAAAACCATTAACTAAAAGGGTTATATCCTCGTGTTTTAAATCTAAAACCGGGTTTCCATTTTTATCCAAAACAAATATCGGAACTTGCCACCAGTTGACATCTACCTTTTCCGTAATGAGTTCTTGTTGAGAAAAAAGTGGTGGAATAATCTCTCCTACTATTATATATATTATAAAAAAGAATAGCACAGTTTTCATCCCTGTCTCCTGACAAAAATTGGTATTATTATAATATATATGCTATTACGTAAGATTTCATTCTGAATGGAAGGTTTCAAACTTCTCCGGATTGTAAAATGAAAAGATCACCCCCTATTATGCAAATAAAATAAATATCAAGAATAAAACAGTTATTTTATAAAACAATCGATACGAACAATCGATTTATATATAACCGAATCAAAAGGAATTCCTTGTTTTCTACTTCGGCGTTTTACAGTTTGCCGGGCTTTTTTAAGAATTCTTTTTTTCTTCTTAATATCTGTTACTTCACTTGAAATTAAGTTGTGATACGTTTTATATGATCGATTCATAAAGCGAATGGTTTGCCAACATTTACTAAATCCCTGATCCGGAGCTTTTTTAATAGCCCGGTATGCGCGTCGCTGAATATTTCTTTCATTAATATTAAATTTAATTAAATCAAAATAAGAGCCTTTTTTACCTATGGGTTCAAGGATGATAAGAATACCTCCCTGTTTAAGAACCCGATATGCTTCTTTTATTGCGGTTATCATTTTATTTTTTGGTATATGATGAAAACTTGCTGAAAACCAAGCAATATCAACAAATTCTTTTTCATTAAACGGTAGGTTTTCTCCTCCTCCCATTCTATAATCCTCATTACCAAATGGAGTTAGTGAGCAAGTCTTTGTAATTCTTTCAGGGATATCGATACCTGTAACAATGGCTCCTTCATTTGTAAAGAGTCGAGTCATTGTGCCGTCATTGCATCCGATATCCAGGATTCGTTTACCTACCAGGGTCGGTATTATTGACGGATTTGAAGTTGAAGTCCATTTTAGAGCTTCGAGGATAATATCCACAGGATTGACGATTTCCTGGATATCATTAGGTACAATTTGAGTTTTCATTAAAGTACTCCTTTCATAATTTAATCCGGCCTCCTATAAAAGAAGGAGGCCGTTGAATCTTTTGTGTGTTATTCGTCGCGATGAACCGTAGAAGGTGAAAATGCGGGAGAACAAACCGCCAAATACTCTGCACCATCACTGCTGGGAGAGCTATATCTCACCCATTCACCTTTATGAGCGATTATTGCTTCTCCTGCATGTATATCGAAAGTTCCTTCGATTGTTTCGACTCGAAGCATCCCGCTTAAAACAAGGGTATACTCATCGAATTCCGGGGTTTGGCCGGGTTCGACCCACCCTTCGGGGCTTTTCATCCGGGCGATGCTCAAAGCTTCTGTTCCTGAATTCACTCTTCCGATAAATTCCTGGATCAATTTCGGTTTATTACCTGCGGCTTCAATAACAGTCGGTTTTTTAATTAATGTTGGCATTATGGGATATCTCTCTATGTATTAAATGGTAGCTTTGTGAAGTTCACGTTTTAAATGATGAATCATACGTAGTGAGCGTTTATGTACATCCTTTTTTTTCTGGACTTCCGACTCATCCCTGATTCGTTTAAACGCTTTAATCTTTCCTTTAATCCGGGTTTTGTTTACACCGATTACATGGTGATGTTGATGCATATCGATATTTAGTGCGGTGCAAATTGCTTTTAATAAATGTTCTTTGTTTAATTGGGTGTAACCTTTCACTGCTTCGTGTTGGATACCTCCCGCAATTCCTCTTAGCTCAGCAACTGTTTTCTTTTTAAGTTCTTCAAATGTGTGTGCCATACTTTTTTCCTCCTTTCTTTTCTTCTCGCCAAATGAATTTTAGGTAAAAAATACTTTACAACCACTTTAAAAAAGAATTTTATTCCATAGACAAACGAAAGTCAACGGGATTATTTAAAAGAATTACAATCTAAAAATATTTTTTTTACGTATAATGATTTTCCATGAAATAAAATCGAAAGTTGATTGTTTATATATAATAACATGAACGGAAGTAAAACACGGAGGTGTCATGAATATAAAAAGATTATTATTCGTTGTCGCTCCATTGATATTATTATGCTGGAGCCCCATTATTAATGCAGCGGAAAGTGAGAAAGTACTAACATTGGATAAAGCAATCGATATCGCATTGCAATACAATATCACGCTTCGCCAGTCAACCAACCAGCTTGGAACCAGTAAAATTACAATGGATCAAAAGAAAGCCAATTTTCTACCGGAATTTAGCGTTTCTGCAGGGACAACAGAACGTTTTGCGAAAGATTACGATTCGACTACCGGGAAATATAGCGGAACGACATCCAATTCCATCAGTGCAAGCGCTACAGCTACATATAACCTGTTTAATGGATTTTCTGACCGTGCATCTTTGCAGCAGGCTCGGCTCGATTTTAAATCCAGCGGGTTCGATGTAACAAGAACGCGTCAATCCATTATTTTTCAAACAATTCAGCAGTTCATCCAGGTTGTAACCACAAGAGAGTTTATCTCGGTGGAAAAAGAAAATCTGGAAGCACAACGCTTATTGTTAAAACGTATCGAGGATTATTACAAGTCAGGGAAACGGCCCGTAACGGATTTTTACCAGCAGCAAGCACAGATTTCCAGCGCAGAACTGCAATTATTAAATGCACAAAGAAATTATGAAGTAAATAAACTACTTTTAATGCAAATTCTCGGATGGGATTCCGGTACTGACTTTGAAGTTGTAGATCCAGGGATAGATCAATTATTGACACGAGTCTTGAATTATAAAAAAGAGAATATTCTTGATGCAGCCATGAAAACGAGAGCAGATATTCTTTCGCAAGAATTACAGGTGGAAGCAGCCAATCAAGGAATCATCATCGCTAAATCCGGATATTACCCTAAATTATCACTGAGTGGTGATCTCAGTTCCAGTTACTCCAAACAGAGCAGCTTATTTAATTTTCCGGATCAGTTTTTTAAGAATAATCTGGGAGGTTCAATAAGGTTGTCATTATCTGTTCCGGTTTTCGATAAATTCAGAACCAAATACAGTGTAGCCAATGCCAATATTGCCTTGAAAAACCAAAAACTGGAACTTGAAAAGAAACAATTACAGGTTCATGTGGAATTACAACAGGCACTTCAGGATTTTCAAACAGCAGTTAAACAAATGGATGTTGCTGAAAACCAGTTAACATATTCCAAACAAGCACTTGATAGTATCCAGGAACGATACGATGTCAATGCATCGACAATGATCGAATTAACCCAGTCAAGAGCTCTATATCTTCAGGCTGTATATGATCGAATTCAGGCACGATTTAATGTATTGATACGCGGTATTTCCATCTCTTATTACAAAGGCGATGGTGATGAAATGATAAATTTACTTGCAAAATAGGAGGCAATTGTGAGAAAGAAAAAAACAATTATATTTATAGCAATTATTGTAGTCATAGCAGGACTATTATCAATAAAATTATTATCTAAAAAGAAAGAAACCAACCAATTTGAACTTGAAAAAATTATTAGGGGAAACCTTGAAAACTCCGTTTCATGCACAGGAACTCTCAGTGCGGTAAGTACAGTTAATGTAGGTTCCCAGGTATCAGGAATCGTTGAAAAGGTTTATGTGGATTTTAACGACAATGTGAAGAAAGGCCAGATTCTTGCCATACTCGATAAAACCCTTTTCATGGCATCTGTAGGAGATGCGGAATCCGGCGTTTTAAGAGCAAAGGCTCAATACGACCAGGCCATTGCCGAATTGAAACGAAATAAACCTTTATTTGAAAAAGGTTACTTATCCGAAACCGAATACCTGGTGACGAAAACCGCAGCAGATACTGCTACTGCATCCCTTCGTTCAGCAGAATCCACATTACAGCGCGCAAAAACTCAATTGGATTATACTGTTATCCGTTCCCCTATCGATGGGACCATCATCGAACGTACAGTCGATGCCGGTAACACAATTGCAGCCAGCTTCCAGGCACCTAAACTCTTCATCATCGCCGAAGACCTCACTCAAATGCGTATAGAAGCTTCTGTAGATGAAAGCGATATTGGTCAAATAAAAGAAAACCAGGAAGTACGCTTTACAGTTCAGGCTTATCCTGAAGAACTTTTCCACGGAAAAGTCCGACAGATTCGTTTAAGCCCGACTACAGTCCAGGATGTTGTTAATTACACAGTTGTTGTGGATGCATCTAATGAAAAGAAACTACTTCTCCCGGGTATGACTGCTACAGTTGATTTCATGGTAGAAGCCAAAAATAATGTACTTCTGGTTCCCAATTCCGCACTTAGCTTTACTCCTTCCCAGGAAGTATTGGATGAGATTATGGCCAGGTTTCAAAAACGGATGGAGGAATTTCGCTCCAACAGGAATAGATCGGAATCCCAGAACTCCGGAGAAAATGGTTCAGAAAGACGTCAAGGGAATGGGGGTAACTCTTCCGGGTTTGGAGGTGGTATGATGAATGGAAAATTGCCTCCCAATATGGGGCGTGTGTTTTACATTGATAAAGAAGGACTCCCTACTATGGGATTTTTCGAACGTGGTGCCACTGACGGAAAACACACCGAAATTAAACGCAGCAGAACTCTTACGGAAGGTGTCCAGGTTATTATTGCTTCTTCCTCTAGTTCTAAAGCCGTAACCAGTGGTGGCCCCCCCATGATGATGCCTTTTGGCGGAAGAGGACCACGGTAAGCGTATAGGATTATGAAAAAGAGGAAATAGATATAACTTAGGTTAATAAAATGCATACAATCGAATTAAACGGAATAAAAAAAGTGTACCGAATGGGCGACGATGTCGAAGTCCATGCCTTAAGAGGAGTGGACTTACAGGTCAAAGAAGGTGAATTTGTCGCCATAATGGGAGCTTCAGGATCCGGGAAATCAACCATGATGAATATTATCGGGTGCCTGGATTTTCCAACTTCCGGCGATTATCATCTCGATGGGGTTCATGTTAATGAATTAAGTCTTACGGATCTTGCAGATATCAGAAATAAGCAAATCGGCTTCGTTTTCCAGGGATTTAACCTG
>JAKAGC010000147.1 GCA_021817755.1 Acidobacteriota bacterium
CTTGGGTTTGAGAAGGGAGATGGTTTTGGGCTTCAAATGGAGTGGGATTGTGAAGAATAGGGATGGGGGAGAAAGAAGTACGGGAGTCGAGATATGTAGGAAGCCAGCCGATGGCAGTTAAGAATTACTTTCGGTATAGGGGGTGGGGGGTGAGTTTATGTGGGAGTTCAATAAGGGAGGGAGGAAGGTTTTGCAAAAGAAAACGGCATGAACGGGCACGTAGGAAGGTATCACCTTCAATCCATCGGAACTCGCTACGGATTCGTTTTGCTTGTATCAGTAAGATACTTATCCTGGAAAGGAAATCGAGCCACAGGGTTTTAACAAAATGGTGAGATATAGAGGATTGGATATGTGCGGGCATAAGTGCAGCAAGAAAGACGTCACGTAAATTTTCACGTTTGGGTTGGCGGTGAAGAGCGAGAAATCCATCATTGGTTAGCCGTTCGGCAAGAACAATGGGAGGGTTGATGAATTCGCTGAGTAGTATATCGCCGAGATCCTCTTGTCTTCGTGTAACATGAATACCGCTGTAACCTCCTTCCTGGGATTTACTCATAATCTGATGCTTAAGGGGTTGAAGCATGGGACGGTTGGGAAGTGTAATGGGTTTCGTTTGAGGAACATGGGGATGGAGTTCCATAATTAAACGGAAAGCGGCTAAGTCGGTTTCGGGAATACCGGGTGGTATGGTTTCCCACATAAAGACACGACGTGAGAAAGAGGCAAGGGTAATGGCACGATCCTGCCAGAATGATTTAAAAGAGGGATCCGGGTCTTGGGCGATTTTCTTTATCTGGGTATGGAGTTCGTTTGCATAGTTGTTATATTGGGGTATTGAAAGAGTGTCTTCGATTTCATCCTGGCAAAAAAGACAACTCCTGGAGATACGGCTGCAGGCTTCCTTGATAATGGGATAAATAAGCCGTATGAGTGTATAAAATGGAAGGGCATTAAGGATAATGCCAACGGAGTGTTTGGAATTGGATATTTCCTCCTGGAGGCGATCGATTACGGCTTCCCAAAGGGGAGAACGGCGAGAAGAACTGTATGGCTCGAGGAGAGATGAAGCCAGCTCGGCGGCAAGGGGGGGAGTAATACCGGCAAGGCGATTATGCAAGGTTATAAGTATGGAATTGGCTTTACGGACTTTTTGAGGAGTAAGAGAGGCGAACGCCTCCTGAATTATTGGGAGAGATACGGAAGGGGATATTAATTGTATTGGAGTTTGGTTATTCACGGTTTATTACTACCTCCGGCAAGCGGGGGATTCTTTTGAAATAATGGGGTGTATGGAATCTCTAACTTATCCATGGTATTTAATACAGGATTTTTTTATGAAAAGGGTTCTGCTTATCAATGACATTTAAAATCCGGCAGCAGCGATCATTTGTCGCTGGGCTTCTTCATCTTGACGGTCGAGGAAATAGAGAGGGAGTAATTCGAGTTGCACAGAACTCATTTTAATTTCTCCTTCTTGTTTATATTCATCGGATATTACTGCTTTATAAATACGGTCAATCATCATGATAAATACCATTTTTACAAGTCTTCGGTTTGACATTTCGGATAATTCGTATTGGCGGGAGTAGTGGATTAATTGGGTGATTCCACGGTAGAATTCACCTGTTTCATCGGGGATGAGGTGACCTTTGGCTGTGATTGATTTAATGGTATCACGAAAGGCTTTCAATTCGTCGAGTAATTTATTAAATTCGTTGAATTTGGGATGGAAGCTAAACGTTTCTTTCCAACCTTTGCGTATTAATTGGCTTATTTTTTCGGGTTCGGATTCTACATTTTCCATATAAGAACGAATGAGGAACCGATCGAATACGGCTTTGAGTTCGGGTGTTTCGGGGATGAAATTGGTAGCGCCGAAAAGGCATTCCATAGCGACGGGTTTACGGAGGCTTCTATCATGGAAGATACGTTCATTAAGGAAAGCTAACAATGAATTGAGTATGGCACTGGAACCGTTAAAAACTTCATCAAGATAAACAATTCTGGCATTTTGCATCATGTTTTTATCTATACGTTTAAGTTCTTTCTCTTCCATAGCGGATCGGATATCATAGAAACCGAATAGTTCGCCGGGTTCGGTAAACGGGGTAAGTAGGTATTCGAAATAATCTTGATGGTCGCGGGTGGGGTCGTCTTCATCGAGGAGTCCGGTAATGCCACAGAATGCACGAATGAGACGGGATTTTCCAGTTCCGGGAGGGCCGATTAGGAGCATGGGTTCTCCGCTGGCAATGGAGAGGATAAGTGCGCGGACGGTCTTTTCAATATTGGCAAACCGTTGGTTTAAGAGGGTTTCAACCTGGGAAAGTTTTTTAAATGTGGGAGCGTATTTTTCCGCGAGGATACGGATGACTTTGGGATTAAACATGATGTTTCTCCTTGTTTTCTGTTATTAAGGAAGCACTAAAAAAAGAAGGGGCCTGGCTTTCCCATTGGGGATGAGTAAAATGAAGTTGAGCATAAGGAGAAAGAATTGGAGGGGGAGTGGGAAGCCGTTTGATACCGTCTATATCTTCGAAAATATCCTGGATAAAATGTCTTATTGCTTTTTTAAAATAATGTTTTGTGGGCTTAATAGTGGGGATATTGGGAGTATTCATGAGAGGGAGTTCGAGTATGGCGCGGGATAATTGGGATGGGAGATATTGAAAGGCGGATGTCCATCTAAAAAGTGCAAGCCGGATAATCCATTGATCCCAGAATCCTGCCCATTGGTTTTGAGTAAGAAAATTGAGAGCGAGGAGGTGGAGCCGTTTTTGGGAACGGACAGCAGCACGTTCATTTGAAGAAAGAGGGTAACGGAATTTTAAGGGATTTTGGGAGGTTAGAGCGATTAGTAACCAAAAAGTAATGGGGGAAATCCGTATAAGGGGAATTTCAGATATATCAAATAATTGCCTCTGACGGAGCATTTGATGGATTTTTTGCAAGATGGAAAATTGAAATTCGGGATCTTGCCAGGCTAAGGAAGCGGCAACTGGCCACAATGAATCAGGAAGAATATCGGCTTTTGTACCGCCGAGTAAAAATGCCAGACGATTGAAACAACCTATTTCCCATTTTTGAGGAGTGAGTTTCCCTTTAAGGGCTTTTTTTGAAAGATATTTGAGTGCTTTTGTGGGTTTCTTTCGGAGATTAGAGGGGATGATACCAGTTCGAGAGTAGGGATGGTAACGCCATAAAGCGGATTGAGAAAATAATTGAATATCTTTTTTAGAGAAATATTCCTTTAATTGGGGGATAGAGGGTTGTTTTTTATTGTTATCCTGAGAGGATTGAGGGTTGGGAGATGATTCGATTAATTCATCTAAAAGTTGCATTGCAATACGCCGTAGGATTTGGGCGACTTCGAATATAGGGAGCTGGGTAAAATCGAATTTATCTTCCATGGTCAGGGATCGATTCGTTTTAAAGCGATTGCTGCGAGGTAAAACAGTATTGCGGCAAGAATTACGAAGGGCCATAGAGGGAGACCTCGTTGAGCAATGGGTTGTTCTTTAAAAAAGGGAGCACCTTGAGGGGGATCGTATGATCCACCTCCTGCGTTAGCGATTTTTTGAAGGAGTTCTTTATTTAATCCGGTGGACGCATCTTCGGAAGAAAGTGCATGGGATGGTTTGCCTTTGGGAGGAATTATTATTGGAATTCGTTGGGGGCGGGGTACGGCCTGAGACCCGAATTCCCTTAGTATGAGAAATCCACGGGTGGCTTGATTCGTTCGTTCTACGGAGATTTGTCCTTGAAATACACCGGGTATGGAGCTGTCCTGTTGGAGTGTGAAACCTGAAGATTCTTTTCCTTTGAATTCAATCGTACCGGTCATCCGATTAATCTGGGGGATTGTTCCTGTTGGGGAAACGAGTGAGATACGTATTTGGATGAGATCTCCAAGGTCTTGAAGTTTGAAATCATAACGGTTTCGTTCTATGAAAGGAATCAAATGAGAAATCCATGCTTCGATGGCTTTTCTTCCTTTTTCTTCGTTAATCCATTGAGAAGTAAAACCGGAGTTAAAAATTTCCACAATACCTTCTCCGAATTCCCAGGAGGCGAGTACGGGATCTATTAATTTGGGCCTAACCCCGTTTAAAGTGGCGCTTTCTTTTAAGTAGGAAACGGCGGAGCCTTTGAGTTCGATGGAAGGGACAGGGAGTTGTTTATCAAGGGGTAAATGGTTCTCCATTGACATGGGGTTGAAGGGTTCTTTTTCGTAGAATTTATCTCTGGGTTGAGGATCGAAATAAGGAATGTATATGGATTGGGGATCAAAATTGATAGAAACGGGTATTGGGTCGGCGATTTTTCGGAGGGCTGGACTTCTTGAAAATTGATCGCTGCCAATTTCAAACACAGTAGCCCGGCAATCGGGGCGATAATCGATATAATCAAATTCTCCGTCGGAAAGAAAAATCAACCCGCATTCATTCATACTACGATTGCCGATTAATGCGAGTGCTTGTCTGGGATCGGTGCCTCCATAGGAACGGATTGAGTCTATAAGATGAAGGGCTTCTATTTTTCCATCTTCATCCATACTCCTGCTTTCCATGAGTTGGCCGGCTCCAGTGGTAAAGGTAATCAAATCAAGCTTGTCCTGGGGCCTTAAGAGGTTTTGAATGATATGTTTGGCAATTTCTTTGGATTTTTGAAGTTTCCATCCTTCCATGGACCCGGAAGTATCGATGAGAATAGCGACCTGGCGAGGGGGTGGATCGGAGATAAAGGGGCGGGGGCCTGGAATAACGGGGAGTAAGGGAGCAATGGGTGAATCTTTATAACTCAAGAGAACTGTTTCGCCTTCTTCGGGAGCTGCTTCATGAGTACCATTAATAAAAAGAAATCCGAGTCCTCTTTTTTCGACTGCTTGTGCAATGGAATCGAGCGATATGCGAGGGAAAACAAAAGAGGGAGTACTATTAATAACGAGGGCATCGTATTCGGTTAATTTTTCCTGGAATAGGGGTTCTTTGGGGTCCATGGTTTCAATCTGTGCAAGATCAGCGGGTACGGCCTGAATCCAGGTATTTTCGCCACCTAATACAAGGAGTTTAGGTGGGCGTTTTACATAGGTGTAAAAACGGCGTATATGGGGTTCTTTTTCACCGTGGGCTTGCAGTGAAAGCTGGATAAATTGTAATCCAAAATCCTGAAAAACGATGGGCCATCGGAACCGGACCCATTGATGCGAAGGAAGGGAGATAGAGCGGGAGACGGATATGGGGGATTGGGAGTTAATAGGATTTTGTTCATAGGATAAAGATAATGAACCTGTTTCATCTTTCTTAAGGCGATTAATGAGCATGCCTCTTACGAATGTTTGAACATGGGGAAAGACCTGTGGAGGAAGATCTGCGTCTGTGATAGCGACGGCTGGGCCGCGGCCTTCAATTGGGAAAACATGGATGGGTACACCCTGGCGTGCGAGGTCCTGTGCGGCAATTAATGCATCCCCGGTGGTTTGATGACCATCGCTAATTAAAATTACAGCACCTTGTCCTCCTGCTTTATTGATGGCAGTATAGGCTTCATGTAAACCATTTTCGATATGAGTTCCATCTCCTTCTGCAAACGAATCGGTTCCTAATCTGCTGAATGCTGAGGGAAGGGTGGCGATGGGTTTTCTTCTCCAGGTTTCATTGATTTGAGTACGGAAAGTGAGAATGCCGCCGGTTGAATTTTTTCTGAGATCAAGGGGGATTGACTGGATACCGGATTGAATTTTTTTAGTAAGGGATTTACGTATGGATTCCCAGCCTCCATGAGCTCGAAGTACGGAATCGGAAACGTCGACGGCTATTTCGAGATGAAGACCTTGCGATGGATTATGGGGAGTGTAATAGGGATTAAGGGCAGCGATAGCAAGACAAACGGCGGTTAATAATGAACATACAAAAACGAAAGTACGGGTTCTTTTTTTTTGACCGAGAGTAAGCCAGAGATCATTCTTTCGATAGATGTCGAGTACAGTACGAGCGAGAAGCAGTATTATAACTGAGAGAGAAGCGATTGCAGCGATATGAGACCAGGGGGAGTGTGGATTAAAAATGATCATGGTTTATTATAAGTGTTATTTTTTCTCAGATATCATCACCCAATTCTTGCACAGGACCGACTGGCGCCAGTAAAGGCTTGAATTCCCAGGATATCTGATCACCTTTTGGAATCCGTACGGAAAATTCTACACCATTTATGGTGCCGGAAACAATAGCTGTTGGCGTAGGGGTATCCTGGAGTATTTCGACTTTGTCGATAGTGTAATCCTGAATATAAGGATATATATTCCCATCGCGTCGCCACCTGTCGAATTCATCGGAGGCACGGTTAAAGTCCTGCATGTCGGGTATAACCGCAAGATCGGCATACCAGAGGCAAATAGCAGTCTGCTCGCTTTCAGGGGAAATCGAGCTATTGGGTTTAAGAGTTATACCATTTAAAATGGCACTCATACGGGCTTTCATATTACGTTCGAGTGATCTCTGGGAAAAATTAAAAAAGTTTTTTATAGAGCGAACGGATTCGAGATTAGCAAAATCACCAATAATAAATAAAATGGGGATTAATAAAAGCCAGATTAAATACTTTTTAAAAATTTTGAAAAGTTCTTGTTTGGGTATTTTTATCATTATTAGTTCCTTATTTAAAAATTTTATATACGTAATCGATGTGAGTTTAGTAGTTAAAAATAAGAATTTTTTATTTTTTTCTAAAAAAGATTATGAATCTTTCTGTAAAAAAAAGGAGTGCGGCAATCATTAATAAAATGGGCCATAAAGGTTCTTGAACATCTGTTACGATTGCGGGTTTAATATTCTCTATGTTTCCGAATGATCGGGGAATTCGCGTAGTATTTCCCTCATCGGGATGTAAAACGATACGGTTGCGGGATGGTTCTGGGAAGAATGGAGAAGTTAACGTATATAAAGGTTGCATATCTTTTGCTTGCAACAGCCATCGAAGGGCATTAAAAAAGAGAGTGGCAGAAACACGGCCTCTGACGTCTTCGCTTTGAGTAGGGAGTCCTGGGATATAAGCAATAAGGGGATTTTCAGATTGAGCAGCAATGATTTTTCGATTGGTAAGCCTCAAAACAGGATAGAGTTGAATAGAAGATGGAAACATTTCAAGTGGAACTGCTTGTAAATGGAGATTTTCTATGGCATCGAGGTTTATGTCGGAAAGAAGGGGGCTGGATTCGATAAAATCACTGATTTCCAGGGTGTCAGGAGCTGCATCTGAATTTATTGAAGTATAACCGGGACCGATTATTAGGAGAGGAACCTGATTCCAATTGGCGGGTATGGATGAAGATAATCGCGATAGTTCTACAACTCTGAGCATTGGAGAAATTGAGTCTTGTAGAGATTTCCCGGATATAGAAAAATAGGGAGGGATCATTCCCTGATTGGGGCCTGAAATCTGCCAATCAACAGGTATTTGATGGCTTTGATTTATTTGAATGGCTGCGGTATCGTCAAATGAATAGGCGCCACCGTAAGATAAATTCATTGAATAAAGACCGCTTTCATTGGGTTCAAAAACGACCTGCTGAATCTCACGGGCATTAATGTTCAGGGTTTCCTGTTTTAATATCTGACCGTTGGGCTTATTAATACGAATTACTAATCCATTGAAACCGGAATTGAAAGCAGAAATATCGGTTTTTACCTGTGCAACGGCTCCGGTTAAGGGGTTTTGTATTGCCTGGATAAGGGTAAAACCAATATTATCAACGGGTTTACCGATATCATGCCATATAATTTGCATACTGGAATTGTCCGATATCCATGTTGGGGCAGGGATATCGGATATAACTGCAAGATGGGTAATGGGACAACTGGGGGTGGTGGCGGATATTTTTAATAATCCTCGGTTTTTGCCGTTGACGGCATGTAATTTCCTGTGATATCTAATGGTTACAACGTTGACGCAAAACCAAGAGGAGTTGAAATGGCCAAGACGAGTTACGTGATCAAGAGGCTTTCCAAGTATGCCCCGGTCGAGGCGAGCGAGGGCAGCGGGCTGCACACCTGCGTGTTCAACGAGGTGGTGATCCAATTTTACGACCAGGACGGCCAGGCGATCTGCATCCGGGCGCGGCGCGAGGATGAACACGACGATCCCTACACCGACTACTTCG
>JAKAGC010000148.1 GCA_021817755.1 Acidobacteriota bacterium
TAGTTTTTACCGACCTCTTTTTCTTGTATTGTAATTTCGCTTAAAATTATATTTTACTGGAAATATGAGGTCGGGTCTATTTTTTTTAAATTTTTTATTAGGACACTACTGATTAGAATAACAACTCTGCCAAATTTAAATCAGTAGCTTAGTAGGTTAGTAATATCATTCAGTTAGAAATAAATTTCATTAAGAAATTTGACAAAAGAAAAACAATATTTTATTATAGTCACATGCAAACGATAAACTATCGCTGGCCCTTTTTGTCGAGGACAAGCGATTTCTCCCCATTTATGCCAACCAAAAATAATTATAAAAAATAAATCAATCAAGGAGGAACTATGAGAAAGTTTTTCTCAATTATGATCGTTTTAGCGTTGTTTACCGTAGCAACAACCTGCCTTTTCTCAAAAGTTAAAGTTGGAGATTCATTAAAAGATATTTACGAGAGTCCCCATCCCTACAGCGGCGGGCATGGTCTCGTTTATGAGAAAGAGTTTTACTGGCCTCGAGCCAGTTACATTTCCATTCATTTTTCCGGGTTTGATCTTCCCAATGGCGATTACCTCGAAATTTGCAGTCCCGATGGTCAATATTCCTATATATATACAGGTAAAGGAAAAGTAATCGGGAATGGTGAACAGATAATGAGCGAATTCTGGGCTTCCCATATACCCGGAGAAAAAGCACATGTAAGGCTCTATAGCAAAAATCCTGAAGGAGGATTCGGGTTTGTCATCGATGAATGGGCTCATGGGTATGAAGCTGGTTATGTTGATGCTTTGATGAGCGAATTCGATCACGATTTCGATGCCAGCATTGAAGCCATCTGCTCAGCAGATGATAAGAAATGGGCCAAATGTTATGAAGGCACCACTATTTATGAAAAATCAAAAGCAGTGTGCCGGTTACTCATTGGAGGTACCAGTGCATGTACCGGTTGGCTTCTCGGAAGTGAAGGCCATGTCATGACCAATAACCATTGTATTTCCACTCAATCCGATGCAGGCAATACAGACTATGAATTCATGGCTGAAGGTGCCACCTGTACAACCAGTTGTGCCAGTTGGGGAGCCTGCCCCGGTGTAGTAGCGGCAACTTCCGGTACTCTCATTAAAACCGATACCCCCCACGATTATGCACTCATCTTACTTCCTGTCAATGTAACATCCCAATACGGTTATCTACAATTCAGGAATTCATTACCCACTGTTGGAGAACGTATTTACATTCCTCAGCATCCTTCTGCATACGGCAAACAGATTGCTGTAGAGAGTGACGCCGATGGAGGTTATGCAAAAGTATACAGTCTCGATGAACCCGCTTGTCAGACCGGTGGCCCCAATGATATCGGGTATATGGCTGATACCATCGGTGGAAGCTCAGGTTCGCCAGTAATTGCGTATTCCGATAATCTTGTCGTGGCACTTCATCACTGCGCCACCTGTCCCAACCGCGGTGTACCCATTCCCAATATTATTACACACCTCGGCTCGTCTTTACCCGCCAATGCTATCGGAGGAACTGTAGTTAATCCTCCTGCTGCACCCTCAAATCTTACTGCTACAGCAGCCGCATGTAACCAGGTAAACCTTACATGGACAGACAATTCCACCGATGAATCCCAGTTTGTAATCGAACGTGGTACCAATGGGACGACGTTTACACAAATCGCCACTGTAAGTGCCAATGTTGTTTCATATAGCGATACCACCGTAGCCGCAAGTACCACTTATTACTACAGAGTCAAAGCCTCCAACAGTGGCGGAAGTTCTGCTTATACCAATACTGCAAATGCCACCACTCCAGCATGCCCTCCTGCTCCTCCCACAGCTCCTTCCAACCTTAAAGCGTCACCTTCCAAAACATCCGTATCACTCACCTGGACCGATAATTCCACCAATGAAACCGGTTTCCGTATCTATAGAGGTTCCACATCATCCAATCTCACACTCATTGCTACTGTCGGAGCCAATGTTACTGCTTATACGAATTCCGGTCTATCCAGGAGGACCACTTATTATTATAAAGTGTGTGCCTACAATGCCAACGGTGAAAGCTGTTCTTCTGTGATATCGACACGGACCAAGTAATAGGTAGTAATATCGATAGTATATTATAAACTGTCGATTTTTAAAATTATATTTATAAAGAAAGGGGCCGGTGAAAATCTTCACCGGCCTTTTTTTTATCTTGATTTTAGAATATTTTCAAGAGAACATTTTCACTTTTCTTTCCGTATTAAATTTCTATAGCAGTTATAAAGAACATTTGCGAATAAAAATAAACGAGGTGAAAATGAAGATGAATGGAAAACATGTTATCGTGCTATTATGGATAAGTGTATTTTTTGTTTTCTTCTCCATTAATGGATGGTCCGCTCCTCAGAAAGACGCATTAACCTTTAATACCTATCACTCCCCCAAATATGTGGAAGGATTATTGAAGGATATTGCTGCCTCACACTCTGGGAATGCGGTTGTACATAAGATGGCGTCTACCCCCGGAGGGAATGACGTAATTATAATGGAAATAGGAACAGAAATCGGCAAGAAAGAGAAAAAAATGCCTGCAATCTGGGTAGTAGCCAATATGGAAGGTACAGTACCTGTTTCCACAGAAGCCGCCCTTTATTTAATCCGGTCTCTTATCGATCAACCAGACCAATGGAAGAGCAAAACATGGTATATATTACCTATAGGTAACCCTGATGCGGCATTGCATTACTTTCAAAAGCCCCTTTTTATGGATGCGCGGAATAAGCGGCCTTATAATGATGATATGGATGACCAGGTCGATGAAGATGGTGTTGATGATCTCGATGGTAACGGTATTATTACCATGATGCGTGAGAAAGATCCTCAAGGTGAATGGATGGCTATCCCGGGGAATCCGTTACTCATGAAGCGTCCCGATTGGTCAAAAGGTGAAAAGGGCGAGTATAAACTCTACACCGAAGGGTTGGATAATGATAATGATGGTCAGTACAATGAAGATGGACCCGGCGGAGTGAATACAGGCATCAATTTCCCACATTTGTTTAAATATCATACTGTTATAGGCGGTATGTGGCCCGGAAGCGAACCCGAGACGTTTTCGTTATTTAAATTTGCCCATGAACATCCTGAGATTGCAATGACCATATGTTTTGGGAAAACCAATTTTTGTATGACTCCTCCCCGCGGTGGTAGAAAAGAGGCTGTTGATATGTCTAAAATCAAACTCCCCGAGTGGATCGGAAAAATATACGGTATGGATACCACCCGCACATACACCATGGAAGAAATAATGGATTTCGCCCGTACTCTTGCTCCTACTGGATTTGAAATCTCCGAAAGTATGGTCGCAGGGATGTTGGGGCTCGGTGCAGCAGTGAACCCACAACCTGAAGATTTGAAATTTTATAATGCCATCTCCGAAGAGTATAAAGAATTTCTTAAGAAAAATAAAATGGATGCCAAACGCCTTGACTCCGAACAAGATGAGGACGGTTCTTTTGAGTTGTGGTCCTATTATCAACTCGGTCTTCCTTCTTTTACTCTTGATTTCTGGACTCTCCCCCAGGTAGAAGAAGAGAAAAAAGGCGATACTCTTTCTCCTGAAAAATTAGAAACCATGACTAATGATGAATTTCTCGCCCTCGGTGAAGAGAAGATCGATGGCTTTTTAAAAGCTTCCGGTGCTCCCGGGAATATCAAGGCCAAAATGCTGATGGATATGATTAAGAACGGTATGATGACCACCAAAAAAATGGCTGAAATGATGAAGCAAATGCCCAAACCCAAAAGCCCTGAAGGTGTTAAACAAGAAGATAAAGCCCTTCTCTCTTTTAATGAAAAGGAATTGGGAGGAAAAGGATTCATCCAGTGGAAATCGTTTAATCATCCCCAATTGGGTGAAGTAGAGATCGGTGGAGAAGTCCCATTTGTTCGTAATACTCCTCCTGTTTCTATGGTCGAAAACCTCCTGAAAAACCAGGTACCCTGGGTGTTTGAGTTGGCTAAAAAAATTCCTTCCATTCGGATCGAAAAAGCAGAATCAACCTCTCTTGGTAGTGGAATTTACAAAGTCAAAGCCTGGATCGAAAATAATGGGTTTTTGCCCTATCCCACTGCAATGGGAAAACGGGACCAGCAGATTTTGCCCGCTATAGTCACTATTGAAGGCAAAGATTTAACTATTGTTGAAGGAAAGAAACGCAGTATGGTTTCCGATTTTCGTGGATTCAGTACTCGCACTGTCGAATGGATCGTTCGTACCGGCCAACCCGGTCAATTATCAGTAACCGTGAGTACTACCAGTGCCGGTGCCGATACAAAAACAGTGTCCCAGGGTAAAGGAGGTGTTAAATGAAAAAGTTATTTGTCATTCTTCTGGCTGTAGTGTTGGGAACCCTGTTGCTTACAGGAACTTCCCCTAAACAGAAAACAGGGGATCCCGAAGTAACCGTTCCTTTACGGTTTGATTATTATTATTCATATGAAATGGTATGTGAAGCCCTCGAAAAACTTCATAAGGCCTACCCTCAATTAACCCGGTTGGATCTCGTAGGAAAAAGCGATGAAGGACGTGCAATCTATGCACTCACAATTAATAATCCCAAAACCGGCAATGAAAACGATAAACCTGGAATTTATGCCGATGGAAACATCCATGGCAATGAAATTCAGGCTTCTGAAGTATGTCTTTATCTTGCAGATTACCTCCTTAAAAATTATGGAGTCATCGATGAAATAACCAAACTCGTGGATAAGAAGAGTTTTTATATTATCCCCAGTGTGAATGTCGACGGACGTTATCATTTTTTCCATGACGGCCAGCACTCCAGTAGTGGGAGAACAATTTATGTCCCCGTGGATGATGACCGTGACGGATTAATCGATGAGGACCCCTTCGATGATCTCGATGGTGACGGTAATATCTGCCGGATGCGTAAAAAAGATCCCAATGGTAGCTTTATTGTGGATCCCGATGATCCCCGCATTATGAAATCCGTAGAGCCTGGAAAAAAAGGAGATTATATTATGCTTGGATTCGAGGGAATCGATAATGACGGCGATGGCCGAATTAATGAAGATGTCCCCGGTTATGTAGATGGAAACAGGAATTTCGGTTTTGATTGGCAACCTCCATATGTTCAGAATGGGGCCGGAGAGTATCCATTTCAAGGTGTTGGTTTAAAAGCAATCGCCGAATATGTAATGAAACATCCCAATATTTGTATGGCCTGGACTTTTCATAATACCGGCGGGATGTATCTTCGTGGGCCAAGTTCCAAGCTTCTCGGCGAATATCCCATATCCGATGTACAGGTATATGATTATATCGGGAAACAAGCAGAGCGAATCACCCCAGGGTATCGATACCTGCTCTCCTGGAAGGACCTCTATACCACTTACGGTGATTCCGGTGAATTCATGGCAAATCTCGCCGGTTGTTTTTCACTAGTAGGGGAGCTTTCCATCACAAAAGATGAGAGTTTCAAAACCTTTGCAGAAAATCAAAAAGAAGCGATCGATTCAGCAAAAAAAGGCGGCGAAGATGAAGAAGATTTTGATTTTATGCGGTATTCCGATCTAGAAAAAGAGCATCTGAAATACCAGGATAATTTGGCTCAAGGAGAGCTTTTTGTAGATTGGCATCCGTACAAACACCCTGTTTACGGTGATATCGAAATCGGCGGATGGGTTAAATACAGTCAACGTATGCCCCCTGCTTTTATGATAAAAGATATGGTTCACAGAAATGCATCTGCAGTTATATTTTCAGCGAAGCAAACTCCTGAAGTATCTATGGAGGTATTCGAAACTAAAAAAATAGGTGATGATCTCTATAGAATTCGTGTACGTCTCGGCAATGCAAACGCCATTCCTACCATGACCGCCCTTGCTGAAAAGCAAAATTTGTATCCTAAAGATATGCTAAAAGTTTCGGGAAAAAATATACGAGTCATAGCCGGAGGTGTATTAAGAGATAAATATACCGATCAGGTTTCCTACAAAGATAAGAGACCGGAAGTACAATTCCTGCTGATTTATGGATTCAGTACATTCGAATATCAGTTTCTTGTATCCGGTTCCGGGAGTGTTTCATTTGATTATTCTTCCCGGCATGCAGGAAAAATTACCCGGACTATTCAATTACAATAAATTCTCTCTTGACATTTGAGGCAAAAGGTAATACACTGTGAACTTTGAAATATTAATAAGGAAGGAAAAAAGCGACGATATTAAAAAAAATTTTCGTCTAGGTAGAAACAATGGTAAATAAGAGAGGAAAACTACAACCTGAAAGACAAGATCGACACAAAAGAGAAATGGCCGATGATAGTTTTGAAAGACTTCTGGAGGAGTCGTTCAAACCTGTAAGGGCCCTCGAGATTGGAAATGAAATCGAAGCACGAGTAATCGGCTTCGATAACGATCATGTATTTCTCGACCTGGGGAGCCGTGTCGATGGAATGCTTCGAAAAGCAGAATTAATGCGCAATGGGAAGTTACGTGTTTCGGAAGGAGATAAAGTAAAAGTTTTTATCACTGGAAAAATAGTAGGTGCATGGCAATGCTCATGCAAATTCGGAACAAGTGAATCGGAAGCCCAGGATCCAAACCGTGTTGCTGCGATAATGGCTCTCGAAGAAGCATTCAATGCCAATACTCCTGTCGAAGGCAGGATAATGGAAGTTACTCGCGGTGGATTCAAAGTTAATGTTATGGGTGTAGATACCTTTTGCCCCCTTTCACAGATCGACCGCACCTATTGCGGTACCCCTGATGAACACCTCAATAAAGTCTATACTTTTGTTATCATCCAATTTGAAGATGATGGAGCTAAGATTGTTTTGAGCCGAAGGGAATTCTTGGGACATGAAGCGAAAAAACTGGCACAGAAGTTGTGGAAATCCGTTGAAATAGGTGAAGTTCATGACGGAGTAGTCAAATCTATACAGGATTTCGGTGCTTTCGTCGATATCGGAGGAATCGAAGGATTGCTCCATATTTCGGAGATTACGTATGAACGCGTTGCAAGTACTGCTGATGTCCTTCAAGTGGGACAGAAATTACGCGTAGCCATTAAAGATATCGATAGAGAAAGGCATAAACTCAGTTTAAGTATGAAAAGCCTGATGGAAAATCCTTGGACAGCGGCCATTAGTAAACTTAAAGTCGGCGCAGAGTACCAGGGAAAAGTCGTCCGAATGAAAACGTTTGGAGTTTTTGTAGAACTTTTTCCCGGTGTCGATGGAATGGTACATATTTCACGGCTTGGAACAGACCGCAGACATCAGCACCCCAAAGAAGTTGTCAATATTGGCGATATGGTAACCGTTCGTGTTTTAGAAATAGATGAAACCAATCACCGGATATCATTGACCATGGAACAGGAAGAAGTTGATTTTTCCCAGGACCTGGAAAACATTAAGAAACAGCAGGAAGAAGCCGTAAAAGGTGTTTCCAGCAAAATGTCGGAAATGGTCGATTCTGCTGTAAAGAAAGATTCATAATCCCGGATTAATTCCGGATATATGCACCGGGGCAGCACAGCGGTCTTAAAAAAGACGGTTGACTGTCCCGGCTCCCGCATTATAATATAAATACCCCATGAATATTGATAATAAAGTCACGTGGAAACCAGGAACCATGATATATCCTCTTCCTGTAGTCATGGTGACTTGCGGAGACCGTGAATCCATTTTTAACGTTATAACTATTGCATGGACCGGTATCACCTGCTCCGATCCCCCTATGTGCTATATCTCCGTTCGACCGGAACGGTATTCGTATTCCCTTATCGATAAACACCGGGAATTTGCCATCAACCTCACTACCAAGGACCTTGCTTTTGCTACCGACTGGTGCGGTGTTAAATCCGGTAAAGATGTCGATAAATTTAAAGAAATGGGGTTAACTCCCATTCCTGCATCTATTATTAAAGCTCCCCTTATCGCTGAATCACCCGTCAATATAGAATGCAAAGTCGCCCAGATTACTCCTCTCGGTACTCACCATATGTTTATGGCTGAAATCGTCGCTGTCCATGCTTCTCAGGAACACCTCGACCCCAAAACCGGTGCGTTTGATCTTTCGAAGTTTCACCCCATATGTTATTCCCATGGAAAATACTATGTCGTAGACCATCGCCGACGCGTCGG
>JAKAGC010000149.1 GCA_021817755.1 Acidobacteriota bacterium
GAATTGGCAGTAAGCAAAGAAGGTAATATATTTGTGTTTGACAGTAAACAAACAAAAATATTTTGTTACAATAAAAATTTAAAACTGATCGATATTTTCAGTAAACATGGTAGAGGACCTTCAGAATTGGGCTCAAGACCACATCATGCGGGCGCTATTTTCATGGAGGTCGGGGAGGATAATAATCTTTATGTGGGGGATCGTTATAATACTGCGATCCATTGTTTCAATTCAAAAGGAGCGTTTATAAAAGATATCCGGCTTAGAACAATGGGTAGTCCATCAATTATTCCTGTAATGGATATGAAGGGAAATTTTTATTCATATTCGGGATTCAAAGGAGAAAAAATTATCGATGTTTTTAATAAAAATGGTGAACAGATTACATCCTTAATCGATAGAAAAGAGTTGGGAAACTGTTTATATTCTGAACCGATCAGAAAAGAAAGTAAAACCCGTATTTTTTATTCGGGTCCCAATACTTTTTTACTCCAGTCTACAGTTGATAACAGGATTGTTGTTTACTTGTCCGAACCAAGTGCACTTTTTATTCTTAAAGATTACAAAATCCAAAAAAAAATAAATCTATTGCCTTTAAATGCTTTGAAGGAATACAAGGAGAAAAAAGAAGAAGCATTGAAATCAGATAGTACTGTGACGATCTTTCAAAGCATGATTACCGATAAAGATAACAAAAATAATTTTTACCTCGAATATGGAGTTACGAAAGATAAAAAACGGCATTTATTGTATATGTTTGATTATAACGGAAAATTAAAGCAGGTCTATTATATAAAGCTTCTCACGAAAGGCATTTTTCATATAAAGTACAAACGAAATGGTATATTCTATGCCATTGGAACAGGAGAAGATGAAGAAAAAACAATTATCACTTTAAAGGAGGCAAAAGAAAAATGAGAAAGAAATTTTTTTATGTTGTGTTTTTTGGAATAATCACTGTATTTTTATCAATCATTGCAGGACATTACCTGGATATACAATTAAAAGCGGCTCCGGGTGATATATGCACTTGTGGTTGTGATGATGATGCTTTAAACGCATGCGATTATATGTGCAGATATCATGAGGGGTGTCTTGGAATAATGAATTGGTTTAGTCGTTGCGATACCTCAAATACAGCTTGTAATAATACATATACATTAACTTGTGAAGATGGTTTAAAAAGAGATTTTGTTTGCTCGGAAGAATGTGTCACGTGTGATGAAACCTTCTGGCAGTAGAGTGGGGCTAAGATATTCTCAATCGAAAAAGTGCGATCGGCGGTTCGCCCTTTCCTTGTTGTAAATTAAAAAAATGTAAGCTGGGTACTGAGTACTTTTCGTGATAATTCATTCAATTCGTGGGAGAAATAAGAAATTGGGTATTCAACACCCTTGTGAGAAAATTG
Source organism: Acidobacteriota bacterium (assembly GCA_021817755.1). Classification (GTDB taxonomy): domain Bacteria; phylum Acidobacteriota; class Aminicenantia; order UBA2199; family UBA2199; genus JAKAGC01. The sequence continues at coordinate 1,409 of JAKAGC010000149.1, forward strand.
AAATTGTTTGTGATTTTTTAATTCACAGTTATTGACAGGTTTTCCATTTGCCTGTATTAGCTTGCATTTTGGGGGGATGGATTTACAAATAGAAATTATTTTGTTAAAATTATACGTATGAACTCGATAAAAGATTTTAAATACTGGAAGAAAGGGCAGGAATTCCTTGGAGTACAGACCCCTATAATCAGTGGCGCAATGACCTGGATCAGCGATTCAAAATTAGTGGAAGCTGTAAGTAATGCAGGCGGATTGGGCGTACTGGCTGGGGGAAATATGCCCCCGGATTACCTGCGGCAAGAGATACAGGTTCTGAAAGATTCGAAGGTTCCTTATGCGGTGAACCTGATTACCATCGCCCCGAACTACTTACCACACCTGGAAGTAGTAACGGAAATGAAGGTGCCTATTGTTTTCTTTGCAGGAAGCTTCCCGCGTAAGGAAGAAGTAGTAAAAGTAAAAGCGTCGGGAGCTAAAGCGATTTGTTTCGCTTCTACAGCTTCAATCGCACAACGGATGATCGATTACGGCGCTGATGCGCTGGTACTGGAAGGAAGCGAAGCGGGTGGACATATTGGCCACGTTTCGACTGTGGTTCTTATTCAAAAAGTGTTGTTCCGGTTCCCCGAAACCCCGGTCTTTGTGGCAGGAGGTATTGCGACAGGAAAAATGATTGCTCACCTTTTCCTGATGGGAGCTTGTGGTGTTCAAATGGGTACTATTTTCGCGATGTCGGAAGAATCGCCTGCACATACGAAATTTAAGGAACGCTTTAAACGGGCGCGGTCGCGGGAAGCTTTTGCTACTCCTCAATATGACTCGACCATGCCTGTGGTTTCGGTTAGAGCACTTAAAAATAAAGGAACGTCCGAATTCGGAAAACTTCAACTAAACCTATTGGAAAAATTAAAAGAAGGCGAAATCTCTCGTACTGATGCCCAATATAAAGTGGAGGAATACTGGGCAGGTGCTTTGAGACGTGCCGTTCAAGATGGGGATATCGAATATGGCTCGCTAATGGCAGGACAAAGCGTGGGCCTTATTAATGAAGTCAAACCGGTTGGGCAAATTTTTAGTGAAATGATCGAAGAAGCAGATATGGAGTTTTTGAAGGTTAAAAGATTGTTTGAAAATTAGTGAAATACCTATAACCAGGGGGCTTTTTTATAAAACCGCCCCCTGGACCCCTGAAAAATTTTTGGCTATAAGTTTTTTGAAGTTTAATGATAGAGGGGATTATACTTGAAGCATTGTGTCGTGTTTGGGAGTCCCTTCTACAAGTATATATGGGGAACCGATATTATAAGCACTGGAAAAATATTTTATTTCTTTGGATATTTTTAGAATTTTTAAAAAATAAGATTTAAATGTGGTCTGAATGTAAAAATGAACGGGTTCGAGGATATCATCGTTTTCAAACCGGTATCCATAAGCTGAAAACACATACCCATCTTTATCGACCTGTTTTAATTTTAATAAGGAAACAAGTATCCCTTCTCCTGCATCGGTCATGAGATTATTCAGAGATAAGACGGTGGGATTGATATACAGATTGGAAAACCGTACGGTGGGAACGGGTGTACGCTCACTTCTGAACCCATTACCGGTACTAACGGATCCGGTTTTAAATGCGGAAGCGATATCGGTAATTACCTGATTAAAGACTCCTTTTCGAATTAAATATTTTTCCTGCCCCTGTGTTCCTTCATCATCGAAAGGAACAGAACCTGTCTGCCCATCCATAAAAGGATTATCGATAATATTCAACATGGCGGGATATTGAAAAGAGGTGATCTCTTTATCGACGCTAACCTTAAAATAGTGGGAGAACTCTCGCAAAATAAAAACAGAGGCCTCGGGAGCGAGAAGAAGAAAAATGTTTTTGTGCTTGGATAAAGGCAATGATGTTTCGGTAATGGAATTCAGTAAATTGAATGCGCGTGATATAATTTTGTAGGGGTCCAATTGCTGAAAAAATACACGGTTCTCCTTTACAACGATACGGTTGTTTTTTTGTAGAGCATGTAATACAAGGGAAAAATTGGTTTTTATGTACTTGGCCTGAAGATTATTGGTATTGGCAATATAGATTTTTTTCAGACACTTTGAAAGATGAATCCGCTTTAATTTTAAACCTTGAAATGCAGGTGAAATAATAATTTCATTTATTTTATCGATTAGTTCGTTAAACGAATGAATGTCGATAGATTGAAATGAATCATCATAAATTGAAGGAGAGACCTGCTTTACTTCCTTGGGTAACTTGTCTCTGAAATTGGGCTTTTCACCGGGAAGGTTTGTACTGTAAACGATATTGAATGCGGATTTGATAGCCTGTGCATCGGGATTGGATAAAGAAAATCCGACGGGATCGCCGGTTTCCCAGAAAGCACGGACATTGATGCGGCGGGTCTCGGTAGAGTGAAGGGATGAAGACTCGCCGGGAAAGCATTCATATTCCTGCCCTGTAGCGGTTTCTCCAAAGGCTTCTACGGTGGAGAATCCTGCTTTTATACCGTCTTCCAAAATATCCTGATGCAATTCAGCCATTAGAATCCAAACTCCCTGGTTACATATAAATTATTAATCTTAACAGTGGGTTGCCCAACACGTACATTTAAGGTTTGACCATTTTTAAAACAATAACTGATTCCTTTGTCGTACCGGAAATCATTGGCGACCATTTCAACGGATTTCAAAACATCGAGTATATTTCCCTTGACAATAATACTGCCGAGGGGTTCTGAAAGTTTACCGTCTTTGATTATCCACGCTTCGCGTATATGAAAATAGAACAGGTTTTTTTCAAAATTAACTTTTCCTTCGCCGAATTCAAGGGCATATACCCCGTATTTGGTAGATGCGATTAATTCATCGGGATGGTATTCGCCGGGTTTGACATAGAGTGCAAACATGCGCGGCATGGGTTTCTTTGTAAAATCCTCGAGCCTGGAATGACCGGAGTCTTTTATATTCAAACGGTTCATGTAAAAGTAATCGGAAATAACGTGGCGAAGGATTCCTTTTTCAACAAGGATATGGGATTCGGGGGAATGGCCTTCATCATCGCAGGTAATACCTTTAAAAAAGGAATCGGCATCATCATGAGTGGTGATGGTAATATTTTTCGACATGATTTGTTTACCGATATCATCGATGGAAAGGGGGGATTGATGCTGGCAAATATAATCGGCTTCTAGAGAATGCCCGAGCAATTCATGAAAGATAATGGCGCCATCGCCTGCATTAAGAATAACGGGAATTTTTCCGGTGAACCGCACAGGTTTACTATGTATATGGTTTTCGACAATTTTTTTAATTCGTTGACTGAGTCCGCTTTGATTAAACTTTGGGGATGTAACGGAGCCTTCTCCGATTTCGATGAATTGACGGTGGTCTTTTAAGCGGATTTTTACGAGTATACTATAATGAGTAAAGTGATTTTTTTTGCCTTTTAATCCTTTTTCAAGAATAACACGGTAGGTATCGGAAGTTCGAAATATGACCTTCCATTCCTGTGGATTTATTTCACGTAATGCGTTAAGAACGGGTTCATTCTCACGAAGGAGGCGGGATGGATTGAGTGAAATTTCGTCGTTCTGGTATTTGAGGAGGGAAGTGAGCCGGGGATGGGAGATGTGTTGTTTAGCATCCTGGAGATTATTTAACTCGATGGATTTACTGAGCCGGTGTGCATTAAAATGGCGTTGAAGGAGTCCGCGTTTTTTTTTCAGGAGGTATTCCCGCTGGTCCCTGGAATCAATGGAAAAATACCAGGAATTATGGTATTCAAGTAAGTCTGCATTGAATATAAAATCGTTCATCCTATTGATTTTAAATTATTTTTGAGTGAAAAGCAATTGGCAAAGCATTTATAAAAAAGGAGAACGATTAAAATTGACTTTTGGGTCTTGAGCTGATTTATCAAAATGCAAAAATTTTACAAATAAAAGGAAAATGGAATCTCAAATGTAGAATTTCTACCCATAAAAAATTTTAGTTGACATTCGATATAATCTATTTTATAACATACAGTTCTGTTATTCATTTCTTTTATAAAATAATAGAGCACTGGTGTCGGGCAATGGTATAAAATTGTGAGGAGACTTTTTAATGGTGCATTGGATAAACGTTTTAAGACGGGAATTAAAACGGTTTGGACATCATATTATTTTTCTTTTATCGATCTTATCATTGGCATTACTAATAACCTGGTGGGCTATTTTTATCAATCAATCGATCGATTCACAGCGGATGCTGCGTATTGAAAATCTGGAAACTCAATTAAAGTTTTATGCTGTGCAATTGGGTATGGATGAAACAAACCCACCTCAATCAGGGGTACTCACGCAAGATAACAGTTTTGAAGTGATTTCCGGGTTGTGGGGAGGCGGAGTACTAAAACGTTCGCTAAGACCAAATTGGCCGGGTTATTATATCAAGATTCGGGATGAAGCGATTGAAGAATTGGATATCGATTTTAAATTAAAAAAATTTATGGTGTTCGGGGAATCGGGTTTTTTGGCATTACTGATATTATTGGGAAGCTTTATGCTATATAAATATATCAAAATAGAACGGAGGGCAATTCATGAAGTAGAGGAGTTCTGGGGACGGGTTACGCATGAAATAAAAACACCGATTACGGGTATTAAATCCTTTTTACAGAGCTTAAAGAGTGGAACGATTCCTCAGGCACAAATGCCGTTATTTGTAGATATGGCGCTTCGGCAGGTTGAGAAGCAGGAGCAATTGGCAGAAAATCTTTTAACCGGTTTTGGTATGCGATACAGGGAGAGAGAAAACAAACCGTTGTTAAAAAACCTGGATCTGGTGGAATTTATGGTGGATTATTTTGATAAACATGCGATCTTACTTACGGATGCCCGTTTATCGATTCGATTCCCAGGTTCCGATGAACCGAATTGTGTGGAGCATTTGTGGGTAAAGGCAGATACTCATTATCTTAAAATCATCCTGGATAATCTTGTGGATAATGCATTGAAGTACTGTTCCCCGGGATTGGATTTGCGGATCATGGTATCGCTTCAATTGAATTATGCGGTTATTTCTGTTATAGATAATGGACCGGGGATTCCTTCGGAATATGTGGATAAAATATTTCTGGCTTTCAAGTATACACCGGGGGAGTTACCGGGAAAAGAGCATGGTTCCGGAATGGGATTGTACATATCGCGTCATCTGGCAAAGAAAATGGGTGGCGATCTGGATGTAACCTCAAATCAAAAAGAAAAAGGAACTCAGTTTAAAATATATTTATATCTTTCGAAAAAGAATAGTTTATTGTAATATTCAGAAAAAAAGGATAACAAGAAAAATGACTTATAAAATAGCAATATTGGAAGATAACGAGCTAATTCGAAATATGATAAAGGTTAATCTTGAGCAGAATGGTTGGAATGTCAGTAGTTTTTCGACTGGAGAAAGCTTATTGGATGCGGCGCATGATGAACCTTTCGATTTGTTTATATTGGATGTATTATTGCCGGGAATAACTGGGTTGGAAGTATTGAAGCAATTAAGAGCGAACCGGGTACAGGAGCAAGCGCCTATTTTGATGTTAACGGTTCAGCAGCAAATACAGAGTAAAGTAATGGCATTGAATAATGGGGCGGATGATTATCTGGTGAAACCTTTTAATATGGAAGAATTAATGGCGCGAGTCAATGCGTTGATTCGTAGGAGTTTGGGAAAGAGATCGATTCCATCGAGTCAGATAATGGTAATAAACGGGTATAAAATTAATCTGTCTACGCGGGAGTGTGAAAGTAATAAAGGAACAATGGTATTATCGGCGAAAGAGATAAAACTACTGGAATTTTTTTCCCGGTTTCCTGGGCAATCATTGGAGCGGGCAGATATATTGGAGGAAGTGTGGGGAATGGATGTTTCGCCAACACCCAGGACTATCGATAATTTTATACTGAAGTTTCGAAAATTGTTTGAAAAAGACCCTGAGAAACCGACGCATTTTATATCGGTGCGTAATATGGGGTATCGTTTCGAGTTATAGAATTACAATATAAGAAATTCTTTTAGAATTTTTGGATATTCAAATTTTAAATTGAGAAATAGCTGACTCTCATATGAATAACTAATTAACACCTGAAAAGTAAATAAATTGAATAAGAATTAGGGATAATATTAATTGAATGAACGCTTAATTATGATTTTTGAGCTGACAGGGGAGAGAACTTATAATAATATGTATATAAGGATATGTACATGTTTTGGTTGCTTATGTACGTTTTTCTTGTAAAACAGGAGGCATTATGATTGCAGTAAATGCAACAAAGTTAAGAAATAATCTTTTTGAATATCTTGTCCTGGTGTCAAAAGGAGAATCGATCGCTATCAAACGGAATGGTAAAGAAATAGCCATGATCGTTCCTCCTAAAAGTGAAAATTGGCGTGATAGGATAAAAAATAAAATGAAACTCCTGGTATCCCCAAATGAAATCATGACGCCTATGGATGATGTCTGGGAGAAATATATTTGAAAACTGAAAATTATCTTTTGAATACTCATGCATTGCTTTTTTAGTATCTTCAGCAAGAAGTATCGCCGGAATTTATCGAGTATTTTGATTTGCAGGCAGAAAATGGAAATTTATATGTATCAACTGTTTCGATGTGGGAGATTGCATTATTAAAGAAGAAAGGA
>JAKAGC010000150.1 GCA_021817755.1 Acidobacteriota bacterium
CTTTTTCCTCAGATGCGAGATTTTCAGCGCTCGGCGTTTGAATTTCTTTCTGTTCTTCCATGGTTCATCTCCTTTTCTATCGTAAACTTCTCAAAAAAGTTTTTTATTTTATCGATTTCATCCGGGGGAGTCGAGGCACCGGCAGTTATTCCAACAGAGTTGAAGTGTTCTATTTTTCGGATGAAATAAGGGTTAAATAATTCTTTACTTGATTCGATATGAAATGTGTTTTTGTTTTGTTTTAAAGCGATATTAAATAATTTTCGTGTGTTCGAAGAGTTTTTTCCTCCGGCAACTATAACAAAGTCCACATTCGGTGCAAGCTTCTTTATAGCTGTTTGGCGCACCTGCGTAGCTTTGCAAATGGTATTATGGATTTGAAAGTGTTTTGTTTTGTTTTGCAGAATGAAAGCGATTTGGTTAAAAAGGTCTACATCAAGAGTGGTCTGAGCGACGACATCTATCCGGTCGAAATACTCTAAATCATTTGCTTCTTCTTCGGAATTAATGATGATCGGTTCGCTAAATTCAGAAGTGGCATAACTTCGTGCAGCGATAATTTCAGGATGATTCTTATCTCCCACGATAATTAGTTGAGTGGATGTGGATGCTAATTTTTCGATGACTTGTTGGAGTTTTTTTACCAGGGGACATGTGGCATCAATATATGGAATAGAACGAGATTTTAAAAGATTTTCCGTCTCTTTGGGGATTCCATGGGTGCGTATAATAAGAGTTTTCACGGGATCGAGTTGATCCAATGAATCGATACGGTCTATCCCCCTGGCTTTTAAATCATCGAGTACTGTAGTGTTATGAATGAGCTGGCCATATATACAAATGTTTTGCCCTTTTTCATGCAGTTGTTCGATGATTTCCAAAGCTCGTTTTACTCCAAAACAAAATCCTGCCTCTTCAGCGACACACACTTTCATATAGATTGATATAATATAATATATATTACATTTTGTCAACCCATTAGAGGCATATCTCTTCCGAAATTTTCCTCAATTTATGACGTTGCAATTAGGGGATGAGCAAAAAAATGAATTTTGTGAAAATTTGTGGCTTACTCTCCCTGGAAAGCGTTTTTTAAGAGATTGTAACATTTCCGGATCACTCTTCAGATTTAAAAAAAAACTGAAAATTTCTAGGGGATATTCGATATATATTATTGTAACAATTGAAATATTCCTTTCCATAACTACCATAACTGTTGATGAGAAATATTTTCGCTTGACATTTTAGGGTCGATAGGCTAATATTCCATTTTAATCCCAATAGGAGATGAATTAATATGGAAAAAAATGGGACGTTGCCATATTTAGTGAAAGAGGCGATGCAATCTGTAAATAAAAAGGGAATTACAGAGGAGCATCTCTGGTATGCAGTACGAAATGCAATTAATCCTGAAGGGTTAATTGTTACGATATCGGAAGCTCTCCGGTTATCTGCAACAGAAACGGAACAACTGTTGATTCAAAATGGATTTGGAGACCTTGTTGCTCAATACCGGCGTGTTCAAAAAGATAATTCCACACCTTCGGAAGAGTCAGGGTATACGATTCCTGTTTCAGAAGGTGAACTTTCTCCTTTTCCGGCTTTATTCTCTGTGGAATTCTCTCCTTCACTTTCACAATCCGTTCAATTGTCCGACTCAGGACTGGAAACCATCTCTCTTATAACAAAGAATATTACAGAGGGGATGAAGAATGATCCCTTTGCCTGTTTATACCGTGGGGATATAATGGATTATTACAATCTGTTTATGTCCACCGATGCAGTAATAATCGATGAATTTATTTTGAAAAATTTCGGGCCCAAGGGACCTGCCTATATAGTTAATTGCGGAATTGGGGCCAATGAACAGTTCAACCACCTGGTAGCACATCTGAACAATCTGAATCCCAATAGAAAAGCCGAGTGGTTCGTAGTGGATTCTCCATTAAAATTGTCGAAGTTGCCCAAGGATTCAACTATTGAAAACACACTTTTCATGGAATTTTCAAGAAGCGGAAAAACAGAGGAGACTGTTAAAACGCATGAATACACGCCGCGAAGTGCAAAGCGTATCGTGTTTGCTAACACAGGCCCTCTCAAAAAAATCGCAGGAAGAGATAAAAACCTGGTATTGAATTTCCCGGACCAGGTATCGGGACGTTTCGGACGAAACACAACCCCTTTTCTTTTAGCTGTGATGCACGCCGCTGGAATGGATACTCTCTCTTTTTGGAAAACGATCCGGGAATCGATTAACGCATTCGATTTATCTTCTCCATCCTGCCTTCCGGCACAAATTGCTCAATTCATATATCTATACCAGCAAAAAAACAAAATCAACCATATTTACTTCGGAAGCAATGATGAGTTAACATTATTTTCCGCCGATGAGTTCCTGCAATTCTGGAATGAAGGTGTTAATAAAAATGGAAATGACATCAGTATGTCAAGGTATTTCGGACTTCCTCGCGATTCTCATCTCAATATCGAGGGAATACTCGCCAATCATAAAACAAAAATGGGAATTTTCTTATTACGCGATCAATCAATTATTGATCCGCTTCCCCCTTTGGTTTCTTTAAAAATCGATCCGATCAATCCCCAGCATGAAGGCTTAGAATTCGGAGAAGAAGAGTTCATCCTTGCAGAAGCAAATTACAAACGATTTTCGGAATTAATGCCGGCAATAAAAATTACTCTGCATGGTCCTTTCACTCTCGAGCATGCCGCAATTCTGGGGCAGTTATGGGCTGATATCACATTCTTTTATTCCAGGATGCTCTCCGTTGATCCCGGTTCCAATCCGGAAGTGAAAGCCGTGAGAGACGGTTCCGAGAAATTAATGGCTGAACTGGCTCAACGAAAACGAAACAAGTTATAACACAAAGAGATTTCTCCCAACGAAATAATTAAATATTTAATATGATAGAGGCGGAATTACTCCGCCTCCCTGCTAATTCGACTTAAATGGCTTTTATACTTTGAACGATTTTTGTGAAGGACTTTTCATATTTCTTATAAAAAACTTCGGGACAAAACATCACCATCATACAGATACTGTCTTTTTGAGTGGCAATAAGTGCAAGCGATACTCCCATTTTTACTCCATCTACTTTTCCATCTCCTTCCACAATGAAAAATTTTAAGCCGTTACTCTCTACTTCCTCGCCTTCCGTCGTTAACTTAAAATCTTTAATAATGGGATCCAGCTCTTGGACCAGTGCATCGATTGCAGCATCCATAGTTTCTGCATCTTCGAGTACCATTAATTGAGCAAAAGCCTCTTCTCCCGGTGCATCCGCCATTAATATCCCTTCCTCCTCTGTATCTATTTTCCAACTATCGGGAAACCAGATCGAAATGCCCGCATCTTTGTGCTCAAAGGTTTCTGCATATGAAAACATACAACTTATTAATACAACCAGGAATACTATCGACAACTTTCTCATTCTGTTTATCCTCCAAATTTTGAATTATTCTGTAGATAACTGGAAATAAAACATCTTTCATGGAAATCTCACGTTTTTGATATTTCAGTAAGAAATTCCTTTTTTTTATTTTCCTTGATTGATTTTTATTATAAGTTTACAATAACAATAGAATGGTTTCCATTAAAATTGAGAAAAACCATCACTATTGACTTTTTTAAAGAAATATATTTTATATACAATGGGGAGAAACTCCGTTGTTAATTAAAGAGGAGGAAAATATGATTAGCACGCAAACATCTTTCGAACCGCAGGCTGTCAATGATTATTTTATGGGAATAACCCAATTGCCTCATCCTTCAAAGAATCAACAGGATGTGACAGGAGATGAAGATCCTGTCCGGCAATACGTTGTGGATGAAGCACAAAAATTATCGAATGTCGAAGTTGCATTTTATCAAAAAGATGCGGAAGACGCTGGGAATAGAGTTGTAATACTAAGACGAAAAGGAGCTGGGAAATATGCAGGAAAAACACCGGTTATTCTTCAAGCTCACCTGGATATGGTTTATAATCCTGCGAATATGACGTTCCCGTTGAATGTAATCGATGACACTAGCCGCCAGGATGGGAAATGGATAAAAGCAAAAAGCGCAAGCGGTGTGGATTCGACACTCGGTGCAGACGATGGACTCGGAGTAGCAACAGCACTCGCGATTTTAAAGGATAGCCGGTTTCAGGATTACCCAATCGAATGTCTATTCACCGTGCAAGAAGAGACCGATATGGGTGGTGCACAGAATTGCGATCTAAAAAACCTGACTGGGGATAAATTACTGAATCTGGATGCAGAAGATTTACAAGTGATTATTTTCGGAAGCGCAGGTGGTGCAGAGACGAATTTCAATAAATCTGTATCACGGTTTACCAGTCCTACGGGATATGTTGCACGAAAGATATCCATCTCCGGTTTAACCGGTGGTCATTCGGGACTCGATATAAACAAATGCCGTATGAATGCCATCAAAGCGATGGGGCAGATACTTTCGAGACTGGATAAACGCATGAACAATCTCGACATCCAGGGAGAAGGTATGCAGAGTTACGATTTGTATATTCAGGATATGAAACGTACCGATATTTTAAAATCCAATGCAATCCCAACTGCTGCTGAAGCGATAGTGATTGTCCCTGGAGATCAGGCAGCAAGTTTTGAACGTGATGTAGCGACATATTGGGAAACATTAAAAACGCAATATCAACCAACTGAAAATCCCTCCAAGATAAAATGTACCATAGAAGAATTTACTCAAACAGTGACGCCCCTCGATAATAAATCCACAGATGGGCTTTTATGCTTATTGGCTCAGATCCCTTCCGGAATGATAGCCATGATTCCCGGCGTACCTGATGTGGTAGAAACATCGTCAAATCTATACAATATCGCATTGAGTAATGATAACCTGTTGATTGCATCCTCTAACCGAAGTTCCAATGATGATGCGTTAGCTGCTTTAAATGCCGTTCAATCCAATATTGGAAAGATATTGGGATGCGGTGTGGAAACTGGAATCGATGGTTATGTTTCCTGGCAACCGGATTACAATTCTCAGATACTTGCTTTAACAGAAGGTGTTTACAATGAAGCGTATAAAGGAGATTACAAATCCACGGTCATCCACGCCGGATTGGAATGCGGAACACTGGCAAGTCGGTTTGAAGCGGAAAAACAAATAAAACTCGATTGTGTTTCCATTGGCCCCAATGTTAAAAATCCCCATACCGGGAATGAAACGATGCAAATCGAATCTTCGGATGGAAAGCAAACGGTTCAGGAGTTTTATAATTGCGTATGTCAAACAATTAGTGCGATATTCAATTAAATCTGGTAATACTTAATAAATGAAAACGGTAAAGGGTGCCCGCTGGGCACCCTTTTTCCATAAATAATGTTGTTTAAACCTTTTTACAAATTCTAACTCCATTTATATTTAATGAGGGAATTGGTGTAGTTATTAAATAATTCTCATCATTCTTAATTTAATTTATCAAAACTCAGTTCCTTAAAATCAGGAAAAGCATAAACATGTGTTTTCCCGGACTGTCGCATAACTATACCCGATTGAAATACATTGGTTAAAGGCCAAAACCCTGCTTTATCGACAGAATCAAATTGTTTAAGCAATTCAGGTACCTCATTTTTCATCCGGAAAACTTTGACACTTGTTGTCTTAGATTTTTCATTTGTATCTGCGAATCGATCGATATAATACCACGAACTCTCTCCATTTGAAGAACGGAAGAAAAATGTTCCTTGTGCATTATTTAATTCTTTTATTTCTTTTAAGTCCATTGCATTTAAATCAAGACGGTATGTTTTAGTCCATAAATAATCAGTTTTACTACGGATACCACAATAAATTTCACTGGGTGACTCATTATCAAAATTTCTATCGATTGAAAAATGTTTAATTACAAAGTTCTTTTCTACCGGAATTTCTTTTAAGACTTCGGTGCCGGTTTCTGTCATACGCATTATTACCAGGTTCCCTTTGGAGAGTATAGTAAGCGTTCCATTAACAAAATAAGGTGGTGTTTCCGATAATCCAATAGATTCGGTATTTCCATCTTCCCAAACCCTTAAAACATCTCCCCAATTATCCTGACCGGTAAACACCATCCAGTACTTTTTTTGAGCAACTTCACCTGCTCCAATTATATTAGGAGACACGACTGTATACATGGGTAAAATGGGCAATAAGATTTTTTTAACAACTCCTACTCCGGGTTTAAAAAGGACCAGATATTTTTGCTTGTCTGATTTGTCTTTTTCGATAAAACCGATTAGATCTTTGTAAGAATAAATAAAACCAAATCCCAAAAAATCTGCATCGGATTTATACAGGATATCGATCCCAGGTTCAGCAGGATTTACTCTAAAAATAGAAGATTCTCGAGTTTTTCTGTTCCAAAGATTAAGATACAGGTAATTGTCTTTTTCAAGAACACCATACAAGAAAAAGATTCCATCTAATTTTTTTATAGATGAACGATCATAGATTTTAAGAGATACGAAATCGCTTTCAATAAGGTTGTTGGATTGAGTTAGATAATAATTGGATATAGGTATTTCACTTTTATAGCTGAAATAGAGAATTCCGTGGGTAGCTATTAAAACAACAATAGCTCCGGGGATGAATATTTTTAAATACCGTCTAAGAAGGTTTCGCTTGGGTTTGAGATCGAAAGATTTGAATGCATACGCGAAAGCTACACTTGAAGCAAGCCACCACATAATTGGCATGATAATATTGAAGCGTACAATTCCCCAAAAATTAGACGTTAAAAAGATATTAAACCCTGAGAATTGTGGTAAAAACGTTAACATAACCGTGGGAATAATAAAACTAAGAATAAAGAACACAAGAAAGGCAATGATTGCTCCACATGATGCGACAATGATACTTCCCTGGAAAACCGAAGACTGGATTCCAATTACAAATAATGTAAAACAGATAATGGCGAGGTAAGAATGAGGCAAGACGGGGAGAGTCAACACTTTATCGGGAGACATTCCGAACAGCGCCATCAATACAATATACAATAGGTATAATCCTACCATCGATAATAACCGGGGAATTACTTTCATACTGAGCACTTGCAGCCGTGTATAAGGTAGTGTTAAGACGTATTCCATTCCACCTTCTTTCCTGTCATTGGAAAAAGCAGATAATCCGATTAGCAATGAGAATATTACAAGGGCAAGGTGATAAATGAAGAAAAACATTTCCATCATTCCTATACGGGCGTGGGTGATAATAGATGCACCGGATGATAGGATGGTTAAAACTATTACAAGAATTCCAAAAATCAATGATTGAAAAGATACTTGTTTACCTTCTCTTTTTAGCATAATAGCCTCCTATAAATGATTTTATAATTTCTGTTAATTGAATTTCTTGGTATTCAACATCAGGTAAAGATGCCATCTGATCTGTAAAAGGATAAACATAATGTTCATCATAAACAGACGATTGCCTGGTATAAATCACATTGAGTTTAGAATTAAGAGGTTTATCTGTAATGATCTTTCTCGTATTTCGTATCAGGTCTTCGGACTTTTCATCCAGAATAAAATTCCCGTCTTCAAGAATGAGGACACGTTCGGGAATCAATGCGATTTCGGAAATCGTATGGTTGACCATAATGACAGTGGTATTGCATTCGTCGATCAATTCAATAAGGGCTTCCAGAAAATATTCCCTCAAATAGGGATCGATGGCATGAATAATTTCATCTACCATTAGTAATTGAGGTTTCTGGGAGATCAATAACGACAGATGATAAATTGCCCGTTCCCCATTGGAAAGGCCTTTAATCGGTTTATTCATGTCGATGTTCAACTGGGTCAACAATCGGTCATTGAATTGAGAGATATCAAAAACAGAGGAATGAAAACGGATTCCCTCTTTAAGAGTCATATCTTCAAAGAGACTCATTTTATCCGAAATAAAACCGATTTTCTTTTTTGTTACATCTTGTGGAAATTGAATGGAACCGGAATCGGGAAAATAAACGCCGGCTATGCACCGGAGCAAACTGCTTTTCCCGGAACCGTTACTTCCCGCGATCAATACGGCTTCTCCTCTGTTAAATT
>JAKAGC010000151.1 GCA_021817755.1 Acidobacteriota bacterium
CCTTTCATTACATCAAAACACCATTTATACTGACTTCCAACTGTATAGTTTATTTCCTTTATTTTTCGACCATCAGAGTAAAGCAAATAATATTTATTGAAATCGATCTCAGGAACTTCTACTTTCATATTTTTTATAATACTTTTTCTTACATCTTCACCAAAAACAATTAACCATAAAATCCCGGATGTTTCTCTTTTTGTGTAAACCTGTTTATATTCACCATATATTTTGATTTTTCTAGGCATGTTTAAATAAATATAAATTCCAAGAACAATAACACCTATGCACAAAATAATGATTGAAGAAATTTTTATAAACTTTTTCATTACTATTCACCTCTTATTTTTTTATAGAGCCCAATAGGAAACTCGATAATATTATCCTAAATAGTTGTTTTTATCAGTATTTCAAACGTTAGAAAAAAAATAAAGAAATACTTCCCATTTTAAAAGATATCCTTTATCGGTTTTATTCTAATTTGTTTATCATTACTTTTAGGAATATAAAAAATTATATCATTCAGTAAAATAACATCGGCTATTTTCTCTTGCATATCTTTCTCCTTAAGTTCAAACGTATTTAAAGATAATTGAACCAGTGAGCTATCATTTGCTTTAAGCAATATCTTCTCTTCAGATAAAGCCCCTATTATTTTTAAAAATTTTTTAGAAACGTACTTTACAATATTTCCTTTCTTATCAGCAATGATGGTTTTTTTATCATTATTCAGGATATAACCATTTTTCAAAGGATAAATACTCATTTCACCATATTCAAATGGAAGAGACGCAATAAGCTGTCCTGATGTATCAAATAGATTAAATTCCACCTTTACTAATTCTCTCGTCCCATTTGAAGAAATGCCATATATCGGATTAAAAACCGATATCCGGTCTTTTTCGGGAATATTAAGAAAAGAACTCAAATCCCCAAAACTTCTAAATTTGATTTTTGTAGAAATATCATTAATTGTGAATATATCATTTTTTAATTCAATTTTTATGCCAGGTAATTCAAGTTTATCCCGAATTTCTGTTACAGATAAATTATGATAAAAAAAAGTTTTGCCTGAACACTCGATAAAATTCGGATTTAAATTTAATTCTGTTATATATCCGCAACCCATGAAATAACAATAGTCTACTGGAACATCCGGTAGTTTAAATTGTTTTAATAAAACCAGATTTGGGTTATAGATTGAAACACAATTATCTGATAAAACAACTATATTATTTTCTATTACCCGGTAATCCCGTTTAAGGCCTTTATAGGGTGGTAAAGGTTTGCTTTTTTTATTTCCTGGGTATATCTCAATTAAAGTATCGAAAGATGAGGAAGAGAGAATCGAAAAAACCGATTTTCCATTAGTAACAAGGCCAAATAGTGATCCGGAAAATATCCTGGTTTCAGCCGGGCAAAGCAACGGCAAAAAAAGAAGAAAATACAATAGAATTTTTTTCATTTTCCCTCAATAATTTAATTGATATTTTATTGTTCTCATGCTTCTTTTCATATAATTCAGTATTTTTTATAGCCTATATATTCGCGAGCAGATAAGTCATTTATTTCAAATTCCGATTAATGTGTTTATTTTTTTGCGGGAAAAATTCTAAATTCATATTTGAATAGTTCCTTTTTAAAGGGATCACCTCGATGAGCATAGATCATAAATTCCCCACCTTGGGTAATATCATAATAGCCATACCTGCTTAATGTGCGAGAATCGACTTCGCCCGAATCATACCATTCTTTTGTAATCATGACATTTTTATCCCACTCTACAATTCGGGTTTCATTTTTTTTAAAATAGTATGGTTTTTTAAAATATGATTCAGATCCATAAGTCGTAAGAATTTCCCATTTGCCTTCTTTTTTAACTTTTATACCAAACCCTATATAAATGGGATTATCTTCATCATTTCTTAAATTGAAAACAATTTTATCATCAATATTAAATTCCTTTTTACAATTGACACATTGAAGGTTTAATTCTCCTGTTAAATCCACAGGAGGCTTGAATTGAAGAATTTTTTGAACCCAACCATCCTGAGGAGTGGATACAATAATCTCAAATGTATCACCATGTGGGTCTAATAGTGATACTTTTTCCAATTGCTCCCCATTAAAAATAAACTTCACTTGTGGATCAGGTTGAAAATACCAGTTTATCCAATTTAAATAACTTTCTGAAAAATAAGGTGAAAAATGAGAGTTTGATGAAAATGTATCAAGGTAATCCAGGCAGGGTTTTCCAAGATAGCAATAAATATTAGTCCCCTTATAATCGATATAAACATAATCGAATACGTGTGTTATTCGATATTTTTCATTTAAAAATTTATCTTGCAAAGGATATTCTTTTTGAAAACCGATATAGTCTTTTTCAGTTAGTTTGGCTTCCAATGTTGAGATGTGCTTTCTATAGACAATATCACCGTTTTGTTTGAATATAACAATCTGGTATGGATTATTGTATTTTAAATCGGACAATCCTAAAATATATTCCGAGTTATCACTAATTACTATTTTAGAAAATGCCGGTGTTGGCCATTTCCATTCTTTGAATGCAGTGATATCATTAACCAACGATGTCTCAGAAAAATTATTCCTATCAGTGAAAATGAGTTCATCATCTGTTTCAACCAAGTTATGGATAATATCGCCCATTTCCCAATTATGAGCATGATTAACAATTATCTTTTTAGTGAATTGGCAGCATCCATCAGTGATTTTATAAGGGAATTCCTGCGCGAAAATAAATCCGCATAATACAAGATTGATTATCGCAATAGTTACAATTATTCTATTCATGATATTTCTCTACTATTTTTTAAAGGAATAAGTCTCTCTCGTTTTTTATACCAACATTTAATACGTCTTAAAGTTCTATTTCCATTTTCCCTGAATTTGCCATAAGGCCCATGCGAATTTTTAACCGAATAGGCTACCGCCCCTCCATAAATACCAATTCAGTTTTTATATTCATCTTATTTAATATTATACGTTATCAAAAAAATGATGTCACGTATTTCACTTTTTTTTAACCGTTTTCTTATTTTTTTACTCCAAAAGACATTTAACACTTAAATATAATTAAATCTTCTATTACAATAATGAATTCATTAACTTAGTTTCATTCTTGACATTCATCGCTAATATTTCTATCATTTTCTTCTGATGTGAGGAAAAATGAGAAAATTTTTATTTTACATTCTATTTATATTTGTCATTCATATATCAACCCCGGTTTTTTGTCAAATACCTTCATCGGAACGTGAAGCACTGATCGCCTTATATAATTCTACAAACGGTGATAAATGGAATATAACTAGCGGATGGAAAACTCCTCCTTTGCATTCGGATGGATTTGCTATGCCGGGGACTGAAGGGAATTGGTTTGGAGTAACACTTTCGGAAAATCACGTTTCGCAAATTGTTCTGAGAGAAAACGGCTTAATCGGTAACATCCCTCTTGAAATTGAAAATGTAAATTATCTTGAATATCTTTACCTGGCATATAATGAATTAAGTGGTAACATCCCATCTCACTTAGGAAATCTAAAAAATTTGAACGCACTAAACCTGAGTTTTAACAAATTATCCGGCAGTATTCCATCTCAATTGGGAAATCTTATTAAATTGGAATTTCTAGATATGAGCTTTAACAAACTCAATGGAGAAATCCCTTCTGAATTCGGGAATCTGCTTCGTATGAAAGAACTTTATCTGCATAAGAATGAGCTTAGTGGCTTCATCCCATCTCAATTGGGAAACCTTAGTAATTTGAATTGCCTTTTCCTCCGTGACAATAAATTAACAGGTGAAATACCCAAAACACTTGGCCATCTCACTAACTTAGAATATTTATGGCTGTGTTATAATCAACTGGATGGTACGATTCCGATTGAACTGGGAAGCATCACTAATTTAAAATCTCTTCGGCTTGAATATAACCGGATAAAAGGTAGTATTCCAATCGAATTGGGAAAACTTAAAAATCTGGAAGAAATCTGGTTAATGAACAATCTACTCAATGGTTCAATTCCTGCTCAAATAGGAAATCTCTCTAACCTGTATTCTCTCCGTTTTGAAAATAACCAATTAAGTGGAAGAATTCCAGTTGAATTTGAAAATTTGACTCGTTTATCCGAGCTCAGGATAAATAATAACCGGTTAAGTGGTGAAATCCCTTCCCAACTATGTAATATAAAAAAATTAAAAACACTTTGTCTGAGTAACAATCAAATCAGTGGAGAAATTCCTTCGCAACTAAATCTGTTATCGAATCTGGAATTTCTTGATTTAAGCAAAAATCTATTGACTGGAATAATTCCGCAAGAATTAGGCAATTTAAGATATTTGAAGTATATGAATCTTAGTGAAAATAAACTGACCGGATCTATTCCAAAACAAATTGGAAATCTCAAAGAATTAGATACTTGTATTCTTAGTCATAATCAACTGAATGGGATTATCCCGGCAGATATTGGGAAACTAAAAAATATTACATTTTTGGATATAAGTTATAATTCTCTTTCTGCAACTAATTCCACATTGAGAAAATGGTTGAATAAAAGAAACCCGGATTGGGAAATCACTCAAAATTCCAATGAGCAAAAATCAAAAAAATAAAATTCAAGGAACTCATCGTCCTTTTTCTCATCCTTCGATGTAGTTCTATATAAAGAATTGAATCCAAACCCCAATATACTTATAATTGAAATAAATATGATGAACTTTATCATTGAAACTCCATGATAAAGCTATTTTCTTTTAAAAGTTTGATAAGTATGGTACTGCGTTTTTCTTTGACAAATTGTGAGGATTATAGAAAGGTATTATTCTTAAACTTACTCTCTTTCTATTCAAATTTAACATAGAGTATTTTATAAATGAAAATCTTGATGTACAAGAACCTTTTCAATTAAATAAAAAAAAACCGTGTGTGGGTAGTACTTTTTTTCAAAAACTGCAACGCCTTTAAATACATCATAACCCCATTCATACTTGCTGCCGATAGTATAGTTAATTTCCTTTATTTTTCGGCCATCAGAATAAAGCAAATAGTATTTATTGAAATCGATCTCGGGCATTTCTACATCAAATTTTTTACTAAGATGATCTTTCGAGTTTTTACTGCCGGTAATCCTCCATACAAAGCCGGATGTTTCTCTTTTTATGTGAACCTGCTTATATTCACCATATATTTTGATTTTTCTAGGAATATTTAAATAAATATAAATTCCAAGAACAATAACACCGATGCACAAAATAATGATGGAAGAAATTTTAATTAACTTTTTCATGACTATTCACCTTTAAATTTTTTTTATAAATAAAACATTTTCATTGGATTTTCACGGAGCCCATGCGGGAAATTCAAGGAAATACATTCTATTATATTTAAAAGCTCCGAAACTTCATTATCCGTTTGCAAATAGAGTATTTGAAAAACTCAATAATACTGTTTTTTATTCATAATACTTTTTATTATTTTTTTAAAGGAATAAGTCTCACTTTTTTTCCCAGTTAGCATCTGCATTAATATATAAGCTTATTCCAGGTTTTCTGATTATTGCCATAAGGCCTATGCACATTTTTAACCGAATAGGCTACCGCCCCTCCATAAAGATCAATTCAGTTTTTATATTCATCTTATTTAATATTATACGTTATCAAAAAAATGATGTCACGTATTTCTCAATTTAAAACCGCTTCCATTTTTTTCCAAATCACTCCTTCTTCTTCCTGATCGCAAATGTTAAAAATTACTCTGTTGTTTTCTACTTTGAAATCATATATCCTGGAAATGGTTTTATTTATATAATAACGGTGATTGCTATCTTTTAAATTGAAAAGCTCATAACTGTAAAGGTATTCATATCCATACCGATATGTCACCAATATCCAATCATTATAATGCAGGATATCAAAAACACTTGTCCAACTGGCCATCCATTTTAAATGGGCAGTGTGATTGTTTTGATTTTTAATATATTTCTCCGGGATGTGGACATAGAATGGAGGAGATAATGTGATTTTATCTATTTTTCCTTTCATATTTTCAAGAGAAATCACATCGATTTCTGGAGCAATACTCTGAGTAATATACGCTTTCTGATCGATAATTACCATATGTGCTTTACTGATATTAAACTTAAGCATAAGGTCTATGAATTCATGTTTCCCAAACGCTTTCATTTCATTTGTTTTTTTGTTGTATACTTTTAATAATCCGTCATCCCACAAAACAAATGTCATCAGTACAATATCCGTTGAAAGGAAATTAAAATCATCATATCTGAGCTGGCTTTTCATTTCCATTCTATTTAATAACGGGGTAACGGAATCAGGATTAAAATAGTAAATAAATTTCGCCGGTCCCATTGGACTTACCCAACATTTTTTATCAAATAACCGGATACTATAAGGTTCATAGACTTCATTCGGTCCCACACCTTTTTTAAAGAGTATTTTCTCGTTTTTCTTCCCCAAATCGATCAAGCGAACATCACTCTCTGTGGTAATAGAAAAAACACGGTTTTCATCTCTTACCATTTTTGCATACATGACCGTTTCATCGGTTTTGTATTCAATAATTTCATTTTGAAGTTTGATTTCTTTATACGATAATTTTTCTTCCGAATTGCAGGATGCAAGATGAATAAGCAATACAGCTATTAAAAAATTAAATATTTGTCGAGTTTTCAATTTCATTTACTGATTATAAAATTGTATACTATGGATGTCAATATAAAAAGCAAAACATGAGGAATATAATTTCAATTTATACACCCCTTTGAAATATAATTCACCCCATTTAAACCTTCAATTACATTTAATGAAAATTGATAATTTATTCTGAGTAAAACTCTTAAATTCACTGGAAATTAAGGAATGGACCCCGCGACGGATGGGGCGAAAAGGAGCAATTTGACAGTTTAACCGGAGTAGTGACTGAATTTGGGTTTACCTCCTACGTTAGTGATCTTCTCGATGTTCAGGAGCAGGCATTTCCGCATTGGGCCCAGCAATCACGCGCATCAACGAATCGTACAACACATCATACAATGGGCCTACCCGCTGCTCCAAATAAAGTTTCGAAAAATTATAAACGATTCGTTCGGTTTCCGAGGTATCCAGAATTCGAAGAAGCTGGGATGCCACCTGCAGGCGTCCAATTCCACCTATTTTTTCGTTGCGATTAACTCCCCATTCTCCCAACAACCGGGCCGCATTCCACGCCACACTGATCCGGGGATCACCCACTGCCTGAAGTAAAAGTTCTATACTCTCTTCATCGAATCGTTTGAACTTATTTATGGCATCGAAGGCTTCTTTATATACAGAAGTCACATCCCGGCAGGCATCGAAGAGGACCTGGGCAACAGGGGCAGAAAAATACTGCAAATTCCCCAACAGATGAATCCCTGACTTACGGGTAATATCACAATTACTGTTCTTAGCCGCAGCAATACCCAATTCCAGTACCTCTTGAAACAAATTGAACCGGGCCCAATCATCTGGAACCAGGTGATCGCTCAACCGGGCCAGGAGAGAGATAATCACTCCCGAGTCCATAATCGATTCATCATCGGTATGGGTAATTATCCGCTTAGATCCCTCATGCATCAGGAATTGAATACATCTTGTCTGTTGAGATACCGGCAAATTCACCATCCATTCCACTGTTTGCTTTGTAGTTCTTTCTTGATAATCATCAACTATCCAATAGACAGCATTATCGGAAATGCTTTCCACCAGGGCTTGCAGAATGATGTCTACTCCGTTTAAATGAGTTTTAAGCAGGGTCATCCGGTCTTTATCATCTTGCAAGGCTGAAGCCAGGGCACAGGCTGCCGCGGTCCGAATGCCGGTATCCGGGGAGGTCAGGAATCCCTTTATATCTGAAAGAGAGTGGGAGATCAAGGAAGTGAATTTCTTTTGGTCTTTTTTTGAAGAAGATTCGGAAAACCGATGAGCGGCGATTAACACCCACCCAGACGATCGCAAGGCCAATCCCCGGGTAATGGGGTCCTCTTCCTTTTTGACAATATCCAGTAGAACCGGAA